>CAMOIV010000098.1 GCA_946616305.1 uncultured Lachnospiraceae bacterium
TGCAGGGTTGATACCTGATACATCCTGATCTTACTCATCTTGCATTCCTTTCTCCGGACGGTATAACAAATCTCCCGGATTTATTGTCATATTTATCAAAAGCATCTTACAGGTTCGATCCGGCATACCTGTCCGGTCCCTAAGATATACAGAAATCCTGTAACAGTCCGATATCAGACCATTTCAGGATGATCCTTAAAAATCACGTATTTCAGGGATATTAACCCGGTTATATCAGCTTGTATTCGGGTCTGCCCTCCGCTGATCTCACTATGACCGAAAGAGATTCGATATTATCAATGCTGCCTTGAGATACCTCGCATATCAACACCGCATCTGCGGATGAATATGCAGGTACGGTCCCCTGGAATTTGGATAGGTCATCCGAGAGTATGGTCTGCTGGATAGTATGATTCTCTCCGTTTATCTTTAGTCTGAAGGTAGGCTTTAGGCTTAGGATATCACACTCTCTGTCATTGCCCGATGTATTGGATATATTGAAATGGACCACCATCAGGGTATCTCCCTGGGCTGCGGTCATACCCATATATACATCGTCGGATACGGAATTGGCTGTAGGATAGCTGGGAGTCACCTCGTAGCTTGTATAATAAACATCAAAATCAACACCTATAGCCTGTCCCAGAGGGATATCGGGCTCAACATAGACTCCGCTCTCGCCGCTCTCTCCTTCTCCAGATCCGCTCTCCTCTGCAGCCTTGGAAGCCTTCTCGATAGCCTGGAAATTCTTCTTCTTTATCTCCAGATCAAGCTCTTCCTGATACTTCCTCTTGACGGTCGAAACATCCACGAGTCTTGATTCCGAATTGTCATTATGCTGGCTTATGATATCCGACGAGTAATTGGCCACTCTTTTGACATCCTCATCGGATATGTTTACGCTTTCGGCTCCGCATCCTGCACTCAGGGCTGCACACAGGACGATCAGTGCTGCAAGAGCCAGTATATGTCTGTTCATCTGTATATCCCCTTATCTTGCGGCATCCAGTTCAAACCAGAAACCGACACCATTATCATAGTTTATCACACCATAGGGTTTATTCAAAGTATCCATTAAAGCCTTGACTATGGACAGTCCCACGCCGCTGCCACCGGCCTCTCTGGTCCTGGCCTTGTCCACCTTGTAGAATTTATCCCATATCCTGTCTATGGAATCCTCCGGTATGGGATCTCCCGTATTAAAGACCTCGACCCTGATCAGATCTCCTTCCTCCCTGACGGATATCTCTATCCTCTTCTCTCCGCTGCAATATCTGATGGCATTGGACAGATAGTTTGAGAATACGGTCTCTGTCATGGATTCGTCGCTCCATACCAGGCATGGCGCCTTATCTTTCAACTCTGCCTCTATCCCGTTCTGCTTTATCAGTATATCGGAGGAAGCGATAGTATTCTCAATAAGGGACGTCAGATCGAACCTTGTGACCTTGATGGGATCTGCTCCCGACTCTATGTGATTAAGCTCCAGCAGGTTGCCCACCAGTTTCCCCATCCTTTGGGACTCATCGATTATGATCCCCAGATACTCGTTTCTGGACTCCTCATCCTCTGCTATGCCGTCACGTAATCCCTCGGCATACCCGCTGATCAGAGCTATGGGCGTTTTAAGCTCATGGGAGACGTTGGATATGAACTCGCTCCTCATGGCTTCCACCTTTTCCTTTTTCTCGATATCTCTTTGCAGCTCATAGTTGGCGCTCTTTAGCTCCGACACAGACTTTTCAAGCTGCATGGACATCTCGTTCATATGCTCTCCCAGCTCTGCGATCTCATTCATGCCGCCGCTCTCATATCTGGCATCGAAGTCCATGTGCGCCATCCTGTCCGATATCCTGGTGAGTTCAAGCAGGGGATCCGTTATGGTCTTGGATACGAACCATACGACGGCAGCCGCTATCAGGGCTATGATAAGGCCTATCTTAAGCATGAAGGAATTGGATATGGCTGCACTCTCCCTTATGCTTTCCAGCGGACTCCTGATAAAGATCAGATTACCGTTATCCAGATATCCCCACAATTCTATGAAATCAGATCTCATGGCAGGATCCGAACTGGTGGTTATGGTATATCTGTCTGTGGATGCAAGGAGTTTCTCCTTCATCTTCTCAAAGTCTCTGCTTCCATTTATCCCGTTATACGAAGGACTTTTCTCTCCTCCCCCGTAGGGCGTGCCAAAGGGCATGTCATTATGAACCTCCACGTTACCCGGTTCAAAATCAGTATCTCCGGATACTACTCTCCACAGAAGTCTCGAAGCCATCATGTTGGTCTCTTTTTCCGTGGAATAAAGGATCTTCATCCCGGAATCCGCAATTACCACCGCCAGATCCTTATCGATGGCGAGCCGGGAGAAGTTTAAGGAAAAGCTCTCCGAGTCTGCCTCCATGCTTTTCAGTTCCATATTGATGATGTTATAGGTGTTCTGTATCTCTCTTTGCTTATTGGCTATATAGGATTTCTGCAGAAAGAGTATATTGATCAGGATACTGGCTCCGATGACCGCCAGCAGCATGACGATAAATATGCCCGCCAGCTGGACTCTTATGCTGTTTTTCCATGGAAACTTCTTCTTCAAACCGGTTTTCTCCCAAACAGGTCTATCCGTTTATCAGGCAGCATGCCCAATGACGGAACAGTAACGCCACGATACAATATGGATATTAGCATCAAATTGTATTTATTCTGTGAATTAACTGCCATATCATTAAGGTTTCCTTCACGCCCGGAGCGGGACAGAGAGGATGTCTTAACGTGTTCTTGGAGCACTATCCTTAGGTATCAGGCCGTCCTAAGGCGTTCTGAGAGTATGATGTTACGGCAGGGAGGTTATCTTTACGTATACCAGGGATTTCGTGAATCCACCGTCCCCCACCACCTGTACTATCTTCTGATCCAGCTTATCCTTATGATAGAAATGTATATGCCCTGCCAGCACAAGGATCACGGGACTGTCCTCTGCAGTCATAAGCTCCATGAATTCTCTTGTGACATCATCGGGCACCAGGGCATCATCTCCCAATACCACTCTGGACTTGCCGTTTTCATCAGCGCCCCAGAATCCTATGGATTCCGTAAGCAGTGAATCATCTCCTTCGGGCTCAAATGGCAGATGTGATACCACTATCACAGGCTTCCCCTTGTGATATACCTCCTTAAGGCTTTGGAGTGCCTGTTTTGAAAGCTTATTGTTATCATCGTCCACCGCCAAAACTATGAGATCATCCGTCTCATAGACCTGGCATCCGGATACGCTCTTTGTCAGCCCCGACAGTCTGGGCAGATACTCCGAATATGCCTTTTCGCTGTAGTACTCGTCACCGTACTCAAAGTCATGATTCCCTATGGTGTATATATAGGGATAAGTTTTGTCCTTAAGCTCATCCGTCACAAAGTCTATGGATCTGTACATGGCAGAATCCACTGTATCTCCGCCAAGTATCAGAAGATCCGGGTCTATGATATCGGTAAGTCGCAGCAGGGAATCAAAGGAATCGTCGGCGTAGGACGGTTCGCCGGCAGCCGTCGATGCCCCGTCCTCACCTGCAGGATCACCGCCGTCTGATGTCCCATCCTGGCCGGCAGCCTGAGGATAGTCACGAATCATCATGTACCTGTCCTCCGCTATACCCATAAGATCAGGATCCCTGTTATCACAAAGAGAGATATGGGAATCAGTGATGAAGACAATCTCAAAACCATTGCCGCCGGATGTATCACCGGATTTATCATCAGTATTGTCGGCATACCCGGCACTGCCTGCATCTACCGTCTCGTAATGGATGGTTATGCCCTCTCCTTCGGCGAAGTCTCTGATCCTCTGCAGTCTGTCAGCTTCCCCTCCGGTATCCTTTCCGGCATCACCGGCGTTATCGCCTGTCTTGCTGCTGCCTTCCGCAGCATTTTCACCTACGTCTTTATTCCCCGTAGGTTTCCCCGACGCACCTGAAGTACTGCCGCAGGCGACAGTCATGGCAGTCACGAGGACTGCGAGGATGAAATACACTGTTTTCCTGATCGCTCTATGTCTCGTTCTGTTTCCCGCTATATTTCTGATCCTGTTTTTCGTTTTATTTATCGTTTCACCTGTATCCATGTTGCCCACGATCCCTCTGTTCAAATCTGTCATAAAACCGGAATTTGCTTTGCTTCCTGTTGCTCCCTGTCATTATCTATCAACCATAAGCCCGGACCTTGCACTGATCGATCCCGCTTGTTTCATGTCAATAGTATGCCCGGTGTCCGTCGTTTACCCGATGCCTGCCGTATGCCCGGTGTCTGCCGTATACCCGACACCTGCCGTAACCCCTGCATACGCTACATCTTCTTCAATTCCGAAAAAGCCAGTGGCAGGGCCAGTGCCACTGATAACACATCCGATACGGGCTGGGTGATCTCAACTCCTCTAAGGCCGAACAGATTCGGAAGTATAAGTATCAGGGGAATAAAGAAAATCCCGTTCCTGGCCGAGGATGTGATGGATGCTTTTATTCCCTTACCTATGGATTGCAGCATCATATTGCTCATGATTATACCTCCCATAAGCGGCAGGCATACGGCCTGATATCTGAGGGCATCTGCTCCTACAGCGATGACCTCGGGATCATCACGAAAGATCCCTATGACATGAGGTGCAAAGATAAAGCAGGCAGTTGCCGCGATCACAAGGAAGGCAACTCCGTATTTCAGGCAGAAGAAGTATCCCTCCTTCACCCTCTTATATAGCCTGGCTCCGTAGTTAAAGGAGCATACAGGCTGATAGCCCTGTCCGAAGCCGATAAGAGCCGAAACCGTAAGCATCATGATCCTTGTAACGATGGACATGCCCGCTATGGCCGCATCGCCGCCTATCCTGCCGGCTGCATGATTGAGCAGGAGGGTGGATACCGAGGCAAGTCCCTGCCTGAACAGTGATGGGCTGCCGCCGTTTATTATCTCCAGGATAAACCCGGGCTCGAGCCTGATATTCTGCAGGGCAAACCGGATGTTCTCTCCCTTTCTGGTGCCTAAAAGGAGTACTATGAAGCTCATGAGCTGGCCGGACACTGTGGCTATGGCAGCACCGGAAACCCCAAGCCCAAGGCCTAAGATCAGCAGAGGATCCAGAACCATGTTTATAAGTGCTCCGCACATGAGTCCTGCCATGGCATAGACAGCGCTGCCCTGAAATCTCAGCTGATTATTTATAACGAACTGCCCCATCATCAAGGGTGCACCTATAAGGATGATACGCATGTAATCCGTGGTATCCTTCATGGTGGTGGGCGTGGCGCCTATGAACCTCGCCAGGGGCTCTATGAATACATTGCCAAGCACCGCCACTGTGATGCCCAATATGATGGATATCACAAAGCCTGTGGTGGCCATCTCCCCGGCTGCCTTATTGTCTCCGGCTCCAAGCTTCCTCGCTATGTAGTTTCCCGAACCGTGACCGCAGAAAAATCCGAAGGCCTGTATCACGGCCATAACGGAGAATACTATGCCCACAGCAGCCGTTGCCTGCGTGGATATCGTGCCCACGAAGAAGGTATCGGCAGTATTATATATGCCTGTGACCAGCATACTTACTATGGTCGGTACGGAAAGCTTCACAATGAGCCTCGGTACCGGCGTTTTAGTCAACATTTCAGCTTTTGTCATATTATCTGAACCGGGTGTAAAAAACCCCGCTTATCCATAGTATTATACTTCGTTCTGTCAATCGGCATGTTCCCCTCCGCGGCAAAGGGCAGCCACTATGAGCACTATGGCCATGACTGTTGCTGCCTGTGCCCTGTATGTGAAGAAGTAGTGGATATATGAGTGATTATGGAGCACGAGATACCTCACGTAGGGAATAAGACCGATCAAGGCCATGAGCACTATGAAACCGACATCTGCACCGTCACGCCGGTATACGAATCCTCTGTACAGGGCAAATACTATCAGGGCGATAAAGCCTATAACAGACACCGCTCCGTATCCTAGAGGAAACAGACAGGATATATTCCTCGTAACAGCCCCTGCTATGAAGGCAGCTGTGCCTACTCCCATGTCTCCCGACAGCCTCTCTGCAACATGCTCGGAAACATAGGGCATGGCATTCTCCCTCATCACTGCAGAGCACAGGACCCATTTGGATGCCCACATCAGGGCATATCCCAGGAGCCAGCAAACGGAGCATGCCAGCGCCATGCGAAGATCCCTTCTGCATATGAATACTCTTATACGTGACGGAGCATTCCCGACATCACCGGCCTTACTCCCGGGGGTGGTTTGGGCTGCGGCACCTTTGGCCGCGTCTAAGTTCCCGGAGGTACTGCCCTCCGATCCATAATGTCCAAGCCACAGCAGTGTAAGAAGCGGCATCAGCAATGTAATGGTTTCAGTGGTAAGGAAATCAAGGAAGGAGGTGGCCATGCCCATAAGTGCAAAGAATACCCCATAATACTTACCAAGGCCCTTCCCGTAAAGGATCATGACTGTTATGGAGCCAATGAGCATAAGCATGAAGGTCCAGGTGTATTCAAGGGAAAGGGGCACATACCAGCAGCGTGTGAGTATAACAGCAGAAAGATATGCCACCACCAGGGCATAGTCTCTGCGTCGTACGCACATCATCAAAAACACGCCGGATAAGCCCACGAGCAGGATGGCATTCAGTATATATATGCCCTTGACATCCAAAAAGGTCAGAAGAGGTCTTACCAGGGCAACGGAGCCATGCCAGTACCTTAAGTACTGTCTGTTGATCTCCATATCATCCCTTACTCCGATGAGATAATTCTCATTCTCCTCATGATCCGGAGTAAAATAATAAGCCGACAGTGCCACCGATCTCAATGGATAACGGGCATCCAAGTGATATGCGATATTAAGCAGGATCGCATCAGCATATCTGTCTATGCGGCTTCCGTCCACGCCCTCCATAACGTCCCCGAAAAGCTCTCCTTCGCAAAGATACTCTGCGGAATCCAGACTCTTTTCTCTTATGGCTGTACGGGGTATCAATGCCGTAAGCAACAGCAGCGCAGGCATTATCACTGCCCCGGCTGCAATGATCAGTATCTTCTTCACTTTATAACTTCACTCCCGAAATGTCTTTTCTCCTGCAGTATT
>CAMOIV010000099.1 GCA_946616305.1 uncultured Lachnospiraceae bacterium
CCATCTCAGGCATCCGCTGATCCATGAAGATAACGTCATATTTCTTTTCCGATGCCTTACGTATGGATTCTCTGCCGCTCTCTGCCGTATCCACCTGTATATCGGTGTTCTTCAGCAATCCCCTGGCGACCACATGATTCATCCTGGTATCGTCAACTATAAGTATATGCGCATCAGGCGCCCGGAAGGTACCCTTCTTTGCCTTCATTCCCCGTACGGACTCTTCAAACCTCACGCGAAAATCTCCTATAGGCTCTTCGTCAAGGATCACCTGCGGGATGGATACGGTGAAAACGGAGCCCTCCCGGTATTTGCTTTCCACGGTTATATTTCCGTCCATCATATCCACGAGGCTTCTTGTTATGGTAAGCCCCAGTCCGGTTCCTTCTATCGTACTGTTCTTTCGAAGATCCATCCTTTCAAATTTGGTAAACAGCCTTGCCTGATCCTTCTTTTTGATACCCATTCCGGTATCACTGACCACGATCTTAAGGCTGAGCATTTTCTTAAAATTCGGATCGTTATCCCATCTCTCTCCCAAAACCGTCAGCTTCACGCTGCCTTCGGGAGTGTACTTTACGGCGTTGTTCAGAAGATTTATCATGACCTGCCGTATACGGACTTCATCGCCCATGAGAGCATCCGGAATGGAGGGGTCCACATCCACATCAAATACCAGGTCTTTGGCTTTAGCCTTAAAGGCTATCATATTGGTAACATCGTTCAGGACGGAGCTCAGTTTATAGTTGGCATTGATTATCTCCATCTTGCCTGCTTCGATCTTTGACAGATCCAGGATGTCATTGATTATTGCAAGGAGATTGTTGCCGGCATTGTTGATATTGCCGGAATAATTACAGATGTCGGCAAATATCTTTCTTACCTCCTCCCCGGATTCGGGCAGCTCATCTCTGCCTCCAAGGCTGTCCATGAGTATCATCTCGTTCATGCCGAGTATCGCATTGAGGGGAGTCCTTATTTCATGTGACATGTTTGCGAGAAATTCGCTCTTTGCGGCATTGGATCTCTCGGCTATGATCTTTGCCTCCTTCAGTTCCTTGCTTTCGGCATTTTTGCTCTCAAAGCCCACAACATACATGACAGCCAGCGAGAACAGTACTATTACCAGTGAAACGACAAAAAGCGTGGCAGCTATAACACTGAAGGGATCCGATTGTCCGTTCTGACCTATACTGCTTAAGAGTGTATTTCTCATCCATACCGCAAGGAGGTACCCTCCGACGCAGCATACGGTGATCACAGCTATATACACTGACCTGAACACTTTACGAAACCGCTCCGTTGTACCTGCCGATCCTTCTTCCTCCTCATCCTTAAAGGTTTTTATAAGCGCTATGGGGATCAGGACGTACACCATAGCGTCCACCAGGGAAGCATAGGTATAGGGGTCTGCCCACACAGAGGGCCAGTCAAAGCAGGATGCCGTCCACATGACATATTCTACTGTTATATAGAGAAGTGCCGCTGCAGCCAGGTATGGGCACCGCGCACCGTTTTTTCTGTCCTTTATGTAGTACATGATGGAATTAAGACTGAGGACGGCACACAATGTCGCAAATCCACCCTGCCATATATTGTTGAGGATCCCTCCAAAGGAAATATAGATCATGAACTGATACAGGTTCAGAGGGACAGGCAGGAGACATACAGGAGAAAAGAATCCCTTCTCTTTTTCCTGTCTCATATGCCAGACCAGTAAGGGCAGGATAAAAAAGCCTATATTCCATCCAAAATAAGCCAGGAGAGATGAAACATTGGGATCATCTCCCATTACCAGAAGATATATGCACCAGTAGTAGTTTGACAGCAGATTGGAAAGAAAAAAGAGTATGGCATATGTCCATGCCCTGCGAGGTTTGGACACATATCTGAACAGGCAGATCATGAGAGCTATCAGATTAAAAAGCAGACTGTATACATTTAGAAATCTCTCAAGCAGCATCCGTTCATCTAACCCCGCTGTTGCTTCGGTCTCTCACAGACCGCACTGTAACGCTATTCTTTCATTATACATGATCCGACTGCTTCGTCAAAAGGTCAATGTCTGCGTCATCACCCGATATGTATATCCGTAATGGCACATTGATCGCCGGATAGCGACACATAGACCTGCCCGGGATCATCAAGTATCCTTATGGTATGCTTTATATATATGCCAAGATTCTGAGTCGTAGCCGTGATAACATCATTTTCCCTGGAGATATGCACCTTACAGTCAATGCCCTTCTTGTTCTCTTCCTTCCAGTATTCCCACCCCTCAAATTCATCCCTGCGCTCCACTACGGTGGATACGGCCTCGGCGCCTTCCGACTCCCAACTCTCTCCGTCCAGTCTGAAGAAGGAATACTCTCTATAGTCCTCATCGTTCACTCTGCCGTTGGAGGATGTGAAGAATACTACGTAGGCACAGTGCCATATAAGCCTTGCCGTGGGCAGGCTCATGGAATGAAAGCTCAGGTCCAGGTGTTCATTAAGGGGTATTCCCACACTTGAATCAGCCCTGTATCCGTCCATCTGGACATTAGGGATATCGCCCTCTTTAGTACGGATAAAGCTGATCTCCTCAGCTATTCTCTGGATATGATCCTCTCCTACGGGCTTCGTTTCTTTTATTATGCTGACATCCTCTATGCGGCAGTACTCACCGGTAAGGCCGATATATGCAAACCTTGAGCTGTAGGGCAGGGCTATAGTCACCTCGGCTGTCCTGCTGCCATCATCTATGCTGATCTTAACGTGGTCTTTTACCTTTACCGCTTTTATCACATAGCATGATGTCTCCGTGCGGCTTGCATCCTTTTCCCGCGGCAGGTTTTCCCTGATCTCGGTACTGGCTTTTCTGGCTCCCTTGATGGTGGTTTTTCCGTCAAACCATATCTCACAATACTCGAAATAGTTCAGATCCTTTGCTACCTGTTCATCCTCATGTACATGCTCATCCAGGGAATCAAAAAGGATCATGGCACTTCCGCGGCCTCTTTGTCCCTCGCCTCCGTAAGGCGTTGATTTCACCCGCATGGTTGTGATGCAGTCTGTTACAACTATACCTTCGGATATCTCACTTCTGTATTCCAGGCATTCGAGACAGTTCTTTCCGGCAAGCTCACTGACGGTATTCTTTTCCCTCATCCTGTACTCGGTATCACAGTCAATAAGATGCTGCATCGCCTTGGCAAATTCGGGATCGAACTGGGTACCGGATCCCTTTATGATCTCCTCGCGTACCAGCTGCTGAGGGATGGCTCTTCTGTAGCTCCTGTTCGATGACATGGCGTCATATGCATCCGCCACGGAAATGATCCTGGCGATCTCAGGGATATCCTCGCCTTTTAAGCCCTCCGGATAGCCCTTCCCGTCATACCGCTCATGATGGAAGTGAGCTCCTAAACTGAGGTAGGGATAGTCCTTTATGCTGGACAGTATCTGATTTCCGAGAACAGGGTGCTGCTTGACCGTCTCATATTCTTCCTTTGTAAGCTTCCCGTTTTTATTGATGATGCTTATGGGGATACCGATCTTTCCTACATCATGAAGCAGTGCCGCATAGTAGATCATACGGCTTTCCTCTTCGCTCTTTCCCACGGTCCTTGCGATCTTTTCGGAGTATTCCGCCACTCTGATGGAATGACCGCGTGAATAGGTATCCTTTGCATCAATGGCATTTACAAGTGCTGTTGCCGTCTGTTCAAAGAGGCGCTGGGATGTCTTACGCTGTCCTCTAAGATCCTCCATCTCGCTTTTCTGATAAAGCTCTATCTTTCGGTTTCTGCGGTAGATGACTATGATGGCAGTAAGGGTGAGCAGATTGGAAAACATGCCGGAGATGCTGGTAGCCCTATGCTGTACCAGAAAACCGGCTGCCATAAGAGGGAACTGTATAGTCATAAGCGTGAGGGCCGTTACAAAGCCCAGATTCCCAAGCATTATCACCATGAGGATAATGCAAAGGTTTGCAATAGAAGAAAACACCCCCGCAAGAGCCGACAGCGGAGCAGGTCTGCCCAGGATCATCATTACATCCTGAGACTTGGCCACCCTTGTCAGCATCGCTATGGTGGACACATATAAGACTATAAGAACAATATCTAGTATTATATCCTTTTTCTTCATCTGGGATCTCCTTATGTCCGTGGCGTCTTTATTCCCGATGTTATCATGTCGTCCCGGCCGGAGCGGCTTTCCTGTCGGAGAACAGGATCTTAAGGGCAATGGGGGTCACAATGGATGATACTATGATCAGGAGTATGACCGCCGTCATCCCGGACAGATCTGTCTTGAGTCCGATACTGGCAAAGAATATGGGACCGAAGAGCATATACAGTGCTTCTCCGTCCCTGCAGGACGGTTCGTGTCACTCGTACTCGATGGTGGCAGAAGGCTTGGGTGTGAAATCATAGAGAACCCTGTTTACCCCTTTTACTTCACTTGTGATCCTTGCTACCAGGTGCTTCATCAGTTCAAAGGGTATGTCCTCAACCTCTGCTGTCATGGCATCCGTGGTGTTGACCGCCCGGATGATCACAGGCCACTCAAAGGTCCGCTGTCCATCCCTGATACCGGTTGATTTAAAATCCGGTACAACGGTGAAATACTGCCATACCTTGCCTTCCAGCCCGTTCTTTGCAAACTCCTCGCGGAGTATTGCATCTGCTTCCCTTACGGCTTCAAGACGGTCCCTGGTGATGGCACCGGGGCAGCGAACACCCAGTCCCGGTCCGGGGAAGGGCTGACGATATACCATGTTTGACGGAAGGCCAAGGGCCTCTCCGACGACACGGACCTCATCCTTGAACAGTATCTTCACCGGCTCGACCAGATCAAATTTCATATCTTCCGGAAGACCGCCGGCATTGTGATGCGCTTTTATTCCCTTCTCGCTCTCGAGGATATCGGGCCATATGGTGCCCTGGGCCAGAAATTCAATTCCGTCAAGCTTACGGGCCTCCTCGGCAAACACTTCTATGAACTCGCCTCCGATAATCTTTCTCTTTTCTTCCGGGTCAGTGACGCCTGCGAGCTTGTCAAGGAATCTGTCTGTGGCATCAACATATATCAGATTTGCTTTCATCTGATCCCTGAATACTTCAATGACCTGCTCGGGCTCGCCTTTGCGGAGAAGTCCGTGATTCACGTGTACGCACGTAAGCTGGTCCCCCACCGCCTTTATAAGCATGGCGGCTACTACGGAGGAATCTACACCGCCCGACAGTGCGAGCAGTACTTTTTTATCCCCTATCTGATCACGAAGATCGCTGATCTGCTTCTCTATGAATTCGTCAGCAAGCTCCCGGGTAGTGATACGGGTCATATTGTCTGGTCTTCTTTCTTCTGCCATTGTCTTTCTCCTTTTCCGGCTCATATTGTTTAGTGTATCGTTTTGTTTTGTGTCATATCCGGTCATCCGGTTTTCGAGATCTTTACTGTATTATTCTATCATACGCCACGTTGTGGGAAAAGATGAGTTAATTCACACACCATGATGTATTCTTCATCGTTTTCATCTATTGTCTTAAACCCGACATGTTCATACATCCTCACAGCATAATTGGCTTTCTGCACCGCCAGTGAAGCCTTTTTATACCCTTTTTCTTTGAGAAGAGCCAGCATTTCCTCCATCATCCTTGTTCCGATGCCCTTCCCCCGGTATTCTTTATAAAGAGATATGGCAAAGGACGGCGTTTCATCATCCACATGACCATAATCGTCCATGATCCTTGTCCAGACAGCTCCAACTACCTTTCCTTCGACGTCAGCCACCAGACAGTAATCTCCCTTCAAAGATCCAAAATCATCTGTATATACTCTAAGCTCCGGCTTCTTGATTATATCCCGTTCCGGCGGCTCCACGCCCTCCGGGATAAATATTGCTTCATACAGAAAGTCTTTCAGCAATCCGGTTTCATTTCCCCTCAGGCTTCTGATGATATATTTGTCTGTTCCCTGTTCCTTTGCGTATCCTGTCATATCCTTTACTGCCTTCCAGGCATCTGTGCTCCTCATGAGGGGCATTCCTTTCCGTCTTTTCGGATGTTTTTATTACCGTCTATTTTCTCACCTGTAGTTCGGCGAATGAAATATAATGCTTCACATCGAATACTTCCGGAGCAGTTTCCTTCAACATCCGGATATGATCCTCCTCCCATGCGCGGAGCACAGTTTCGTCCATTGCCGCTCCCACTCCCCTGCATGCACGCATTCGGCCGTGCCAGCTCTCTCTTGTAAATGAGACATCAACCCGAAACTCCTTTTGCAGCACCTTGTCAAAGTTTTCAAACAGTTCTTCCGGAACAAAAACAGGATGGACGGTGTCTCCATACGAGGACCAGCTGGGATTATGTTTTAAGATGATCTCCTCACTTTTTCCCGCGATCGGATCTTCATAAGGAAGCCATCCCATGTACAGGATCAGCAGTTTTCCTCCCGGCTTCAGCATCCGCGCAAATCTCCCCGTTATTACCTTCGCGTCCAGATACCATATACACTGACAAACTGTGATCACATCAAAGGTGCCGTCGGGATAGTCAACTTCCTCGGCAGGGCATACGTAAAACTCAATATCCATACCTTCCTTGGATGAAAGCAGC
Source organism: uncultured Lachnospiraceae bacterium (assembly GCA_946616305.1). GTDB lineage: Bacteria > Bacillota > Clostridia > Lachnospirales > Lachnospiraceae > NK4A144. Next base: position 6,606 of record CAMOIV010000099.1, read on the forward strand.
CTTGCCTGTTCGATCTGATTCTCTGAAATGTCGGTTCCGATCCATTTCGCTCCGTGCCGATACATATTGCGCGGCAGAACGCCGGTCCCCGTTCCGATATCCAGCACCTTTTGTCCGTCTCTGCACAATCCCAGATCTATAATGCTTTGGTAGAATTCATCCGGATAAACATCTCTGTATTTCGCGTAATCTTCAGAAGTGTTTCCCCAATCAAAGGTCTTTCCGTTATCTATATCCGAGAATTGCATATCATAAACCTCCATAGGCTTTTTCTAAAGTCTTTTTCGGCATAGTGAATTCAATGAGAATTGCGTCGGCCAACGGGAGCGAACCTGCAATAAGTAAAATATTATTTGTTATCTTTAAGTTTATCAATCATTTTCTGATAAAGATTATGTTTCAT
>CAMOIV010000100.1 GCA_946616305.1 uncultured Lachnospiraceae bacterium
CCCAATCGGATGTTGAGAAACTGTTTGGCCCCGGCTATCAGCTGACTAAGAAAAAGGATCTGATGGGCGGCCAGTGGGCCGCATGTGAGCAGTGTACCATCGTAGGGCTTAAACTCCGCGCCATAGAGAATGTCAGGATCCTCGGGCCGGTAAGAGGTGCATCACAGATAGAGATATCAGCCACGGATGCCAGGACACTCGGCATCAATGCACCGCTTCGCCAGAGCGGGGATACCAAAGGATCGGCACCCATAGCCCTGGTGGGGCCTAAGGGAGCGCTGTATCTTGAGGAGGGCTGTATAGTAGCAGCCAGACATATCCACATGACACCCACGGACGCACTGAGGGCAGGAGTTAAGGACGGAGATTTCGTTTCCGTAAGGATGGGCAGTGACAGAGGAGCGGTACTTGATAACGTGAAGATCCGGGTAGATGAGGCATTTTCTCTGGAAATGCACATCGATACGGATGAAGCAAATGCATGTTCCGTAAAGCAGGGTGATAAGGCATACATCATCCTGTAAGAAATGAGGAGACTGATATGATCATTGGGACCGTAGTAGGCAGTATATTTTCCACCCGTAAAAGCGAAAAACTGGTTGGAAACAAATTCATGATAGTCCGCCCGGAAAAGACCATGAGCGGAAACGGGAATGACCTTATCGCCATCGATATCATAGGCGCAGGCATAGGAGAAAAGGTGCTTGTAGCTACCGGTTCCGCTGCGCGTATCGGCTGTGACATGGACGATGCTCCGGTGGACGCAGCCATCGTAGGCATAGTGGATGAAGGACAGGACGGCATGGAGGTCATATCCTGATGACAGTTGACGAGCTTAAGAGCATAGCCAGAAATTCGGGAGTAGTGGGAGCCGGCGGTGCCGGATTTCCTTCGTATGCAAAGCTTACCGACAAGGCAGATACGGTTATACTCAACTGTGTCGAATGCGAACCCTTATTAAAGCTTCACAGGCAGCTGCTGGCTCTTAAAGCGGCACAGATAGTTAAGATGCTGGATACCGTAAGGGAGACCATAGGTGCAAAGGAAGCGGTGATCGGCATAAAGGGCGAGTACAGGGAAACCATAGAAGCTCTTGCACCGGTGGTTGAAAGATACGAAAAGGTCAGGATACACAAGGTGGATGCCGCTTATCCCATGGGAGATGAGGTGATACTTATCTATGAGACCACCGGAAGGGTCATAAGACCCGGTGGGCTGCCCATAGACGAAAACGTAGTGGTATACAACGTGGAGACCATGTATAACCTTTATCTGGCAGTGACTGAGGGTAGAGGCGTCAGCGATAAGCTGGTATCCGTGGCAGGTGCCATAGATAATCCGAAAACGATCCGTGTTCCCCTGGGCATGCCGGTAGCGGATGTGGTAAAGGCAGCCGGGAGAGTGACGGTGGATGATGCCGTTTTCCTTATAGGAGGCCCCATGATGGGATATATAGGAAACGCCTCCACAGTGGTCACAAAGACATGCAATGCCATAATCGTTCTGCCAAGGAGTCACAAACTGGTGCAAAGCGCCAACAAGGATCTTGGCATAGAGAAAAGAAGGGCATCCTCGGCATGCTGTCAGTGCAGGACCTGTACGGATCTGTGCAGCAGACATGCACTGGGACATCCCATAGAGCCTCACAGGGTCATGAGAGCAGTGGCCAACAACGACACATCTGACCTTAGTGTATTCAAGGGCGCAATGTACTGCAGCGGATGCAGGATCTGTGAAAAGTATGCCTGCCCTCAGGGATTATCCCCGGCGTCCATCATACAGGAGTTCAAAAAGGCTCAAAGAGCTGCAGGTATCCCGGTGGAGAAGGTGGAGGCAGCACCTGTTATGTCCGGCAGACAGGAGAGAAAGGTTCCGGTCCACAGGCTGGCACAAAGGCTCGGGCTTGCAAAATATGACAGGGAAACATCCATAGACAATGATTGTATATATGCAAAGACGGTAAGGATACCGCTTTCACAGCATATAGGTGTTCCGGCAGGAGCCGTTGTAGCAAGCGGCGATATGGTGAAAAAGGGACAGCTGATAGGAGAAGCGGCAGAGGGACTGTCGGTTAATATCCACTCATCGATAGATGGCAGGGTTACATCCGTTGATGAACATGAGATAACGATAATATCATCCAAGGAGTCGTAGTATGGGCAAAGCGATCGGTATGGTGGAGACATCCACGGTATCAGCAGGATTCAAGGCAGCTGATGACATGTCAAAGACGGCAGAGGTTGAACTGCTGCAGGCTGAGGTCACCTGTCCCGGAAAATTTGTAATATTGATAACAGGAGAGCTGTCTGCAGTCCGTGCAAGTGTGGACAGGGCAGCGGGAGCATACGGTGACAGGATCATAGATACTTTTGTCCTGGGGAATCCTCACGAGTCCATATTTCCCGCCATATACGGGACGGCACCGGCAAGGAAGCTGGAGGCTCTGGGGGTTTTGGAGACCTATGATGTGGCAGCCCTTATCGTGGCAGCGGATGTAGCTGCAAAGACGGCACTGGTGGATCTTATAGAACTAAGGCTTGCCAAGGGCATGTGCGGCAAGAGTTATATGACTTTGACGGGATCGGTTTCAGCGGTACAGGCAGCTATCGATTCTGCCAAGGCAGCGGCGGGAGACAAGGGCATGTTCCTGGACGAGGCCGTTATCGCGAGGCCCTCCGATGAACTCATGCCTTACGTTTTTTGACAGAAATCACAGTGAAAGACAGTTACCCGGGAGAATCAGGATGCTCATAGCAGAGAGACGGAGCCTGATAATACAGGAGCTCCGGGAAAACAAAAAAGTAGTAGTCAGTGAATTGAGCAGGAAATTCGATGTCTCTGAGGAAACCATAAGAAGGGATCTCGACAGACTTGCGGAGGAAGGGGTCGCCGTCAAGGGATACGGCGGAGCAGTGCTCAAAGAGCAGCTGGGAATGGAGCTTCCCTTCAACGTGAGATATAAGATGAATCCGGAGGGCAAGATGCATATAGCAGGACTTGCAGCCTCACGGATCATGAGCGGAGATTACATACTTCTGGATGCTTCATCCACCACCGTATATCTCTCAAGGATACTGGTGAACAAAAGCCTGGACAAGCTTACTGTCATAACAAATTCCGTTGAGAATACAGTTACTCTCGCACCGGCACCGGGTTTCGAGATAGTCGTTACCGGCGGAACCCTGAATCAGCAGACCATGTCCCTTATGGGAGCGAAGGCCATAGAATCCATAACCGGTCATCATGTGGACAAGGCTTTATTATCCTGTAACGGACTTGATATAGAAAGAGGCCTGACAGAGGGGAATGACGAGGTGGCAAGAGTGAAGCAGGCCATCATCGGAGCAGCGGATAAGGTGATACTGCTGGCGGATTCCAACAAGTTCGGAAGGTCATCCTTTTCAAGGGTATGTGAGCTTGAAAAGGTGGATACGCTGATCACCGATACAAAACCCTCCGATGAATGGGCGGAAAAGCTTACCGAGTTTAACATAGAACTGATATATCCGGAAATTGCCGGGCTCGACGGTCAGGAATAAGACAGGCTAAAGCTGGCATGCCGGAGCAGGAAAGACTAAAAGCAGGACAGGCAGGAGTAAGACGGACTGGAGCAGTAAAAGAGGATAGATTATGAGAGATTTTGACAGCACACCGGTTAAGAAATCCGAAAGAATAACGCGGCTCGTACAGCATCTTTTTGAAAAGATGCCGGAGATCGAAGCTGCGAGAGCTGAGCTTATAACGGAATCATATAAACAGACAGAGGGACTTCCCGAAACCACAAGAAAGGCCCTGGCTTTCGATCACATATTAAAGGGATTGCCCATAATCATACGTCCCGAGGAGCTTATCGTTGGAAGCACCACCATAGCACCCAGAGGATGTCAGACCTATCCCGAATTCTCATATGAATGGCTTGAAGCAGAGTTTGACACGGTGGAGCACAGGTCGGCGGATCCTTTTTATATCTCCGAGGAGACAAAGGAAAGGCTCAGAAAGGTGAATCCCTATTGGAAGGGAAAGACGACCTCCGAGCTTGCAAGAGCTTATATGTCCCCGGAGACCGTAAGGGCCATGGATCATAACTTCTTTACCCCCGGGAATTACTACTATAACGGCGTGGGTCACGTAAACGTCCACTACGACAGAGTGATAAATGAAGGCCTTAAGGGCATCATGGCTCAGGCGGCGGATGAACTCTCAAAGCTCCGTGCAGGTGACAGCGAATATGCCACTAAGAGAAGCTTTCTTGAGGCTGTGATCATCTCCTGCAATGCAGTATGCTCATATGCAAAAAGATACAGCGAGCTTGCCGCAAAGGAAGCCGAAAAGGAAAAGGATCCGAAACGGAAGCAGGAGCTTATAAAGATATCGGATATCACAGGCAGGATCCCTTACGAGCCCGCAAAGACCTTTCATGAAGCATGTCAGGCCTTCTGGTTCGTACAGCAGACCATCCAGATAGAATCCTCGGGACACTCCATATCTCCCGGAAGGTTCGATCAGTATATGTACCCTTATTACGAGGCCGATATCAAAAACGGCACCATGACCAGGGAGGAAGCCCAGGAGCTTATAGACTGCATATGGGTAAAACTCAATGATCTGAATAAATGCAGGGATGCATTGTCCGCAGAGGGATTTGCCGGATATTCACTTTTCCAGAATCTCATAGTGGGAGGTCAGACACCCGACGGAAGAGACGCCACCAACGATCTTTCCTTTATGTGCCTTGACGCGACCAAGCACGTATTCCTGCCCCAGCCCTCCATCTCCATAAGAGTATGGAACGGCTCAGCAAAGGAACTGCTCATCCGGGCAGCGGAGGTTACAAGGACCGGAGTGGGATTCCCTGCATACTATAACGACGAGATCATCATACCCTCCATGGAGAACAGAGGAATACCTCTTTCGGATGCAAGGAATTACTGCATCATCGGATGTGTGGAGCCTCATGTACCGGGCAAGGAGGACGGATGGCATGATGCGGCTTTCTTTAATATGGTCCGCCCTTTGGAGATGGTATTCTCAAACGGCTATGAAAGAGGCGAGGAAGCAAGCATCCATACCGGAGACATAGAGAGCATCACATCCTACGAACAGTTCAAGGATGCCTACAAAAAGCAGATGGAATACAATATCGAGCTTCTGGTGAATGCGGATAATGCCATAGACAGAGCACATGCCGAGAGAAGTCCTCTTCCCTTCGAATCAGCTCTGATCGATGACTGTATCTCAAGGGGAAAGCCACTGCAGTGCGGAGGAGCCGTATACAATTTCACGGGACCTCAGGGCTTCGGCATAGCCAATGTGGCAGATTCTCTGTATACGGTAAAGAAGCTTGTATTTGAGGATAAGAGATTTACCCTTGCAGAGCTTGCCAAAGCCATGCAGATGAATTTCGGAAAGGGATTTGATGAGATCACTGCAAGAGAGACGGCTTTGGAGGTGGCACGGAACATCGAAAAAGCCGGAGGGGAAGTGACGGAGGATATCATCAGGAGAGTGATTTCTGAAGTGCTTGAGATGAAGATAGATGAGGCTTCAAAGCAGAGATACGAAGAGATCTGGCAGATGATAGACGAGCTTCCCAAGTACGGGAATGATATCGATGAGATAGATACCATAGCCAGAGAGGCGGCCCTGTTCTACACAAAGCCCCTTCCCTCTTATCGCAATCCGAGAGGCGGCATCTTCCAGGCGGGACTGTATCCCGTATCCGCCAATGTGCCTTTAGGTGCTCAGACCGGAGCCACTCCCGACGGCAGACTGGCTCATATGCCGGTAGCTGACGGCGTATCACCCACTAACGGCAAGGACCTTAACGGTCCTACGGCCTCATGTAATTCGGTCGCCAGGCTGGATCACGGAGATGCTTCAAACGGCACTCTCTTTAACATGAAGATACACCCTACCGCCATGAGCGGCAGCAAGGGATTAGAGGATTTCGTATCCCTGGTGAGAGGATTCTTCGATCAGAAGGGCATGCATATGCAGTTTAACGTGGTGGACAGAGAGACTCTCATAGATGCCCAGAACCATCCGGAGAAGTACAAGGGACTTGTGGTGCGTGTAGCGGGGTATTCCGCACTGTTTACCACACTTTCGAGATCATTGCAGGACGACATCATCAGGAGAACCGCACAGGGACAGTTCAGATAAAATGACGGATCGATCATATTTAGACGTTAAAGGCAGGATATTTGACATACAGAGATATTCCATACATGACGGTATCGGCATAAGGACCATAGTCTTCCTTAAGGGCTGCGCCTTAAGATGCAGGTGGTGCTGCAATCCCGAGTCCCAGAACTTTGAGGTCGAGACCATGACCATCGGAGGCAGGGAGAAGGTTTACGGAGAGGATGTCACCGTAGCGGAAGTGATGAAGACCGTAAGAAGGGACATGCCATATTACAGCCGCTCAAACGGGGGTCTGACCCTGTCCGGAGGAGAGAGTCTACTGCAGCCCGAGTTTGCCGGGGCACTGCTTATGGCGGCTAAGGACCTGGGAATAAATACAGCCATGGAAAGCATGGGGTTTGGCAAGTATTCCGACATAGAGAGGATACTTCCCAATCTTGACACATATCTCATGGACATCAAGCATATGAATCCGCAAAAGCACAAGGAGTGGTGCGGCAGGGAGAACACCCTGATGTTGGAGAATGCCCTTAAGATCGCAAGATCCGGTATGACACGTCTGATAATAAGGGTCCCCGTGATACCGGGCTTTAATGACACAAAAGAAGAGATAGAGGACATAGCAGGTTTTGCAGCCACTCTTCCGGGAGTTGAGGAGATCGACCTTCTCCCTTATCACAATTTCGGAGAAGGTAAGTATGCAGGACTTAACAGGCCCTATCCCATGAAGGATGCTGTAAGGCCCACTGACGAGAAGATGGCACAGCTGTCCCTGGCGGCAGAAAGAGTCAGCGGTCT
>CAMOIV010000101.1 GCA_946616305.1 uncultured Lachnospiraceae bacterium
AGCGGCTCAAAATGCTCCTTGATCCTTCCCTCTATGGCCGTTGTGCACTCCTCCATATGGCCATACTCCGTGATCATGTTGCAGATCTTGTTAAATACCTCAGGAGTATGCTCACACTTCCTAACAAGAAGGTAGTATTTATTGTCCAGAGGACTCTTATAAAGGGCATTATCACCGTTGTACATACCCTTAATGATCTTTGATACCCTTATGACATTGTCCAGGTCATCAAAGGAATACAGCTTTGTCAGATCCACCTGTATGGTGATCCTGACCTCTTTGGGCTGTCCTTCCTTGCTGTCATTATTAACGGTGGAAGCTGCGGATATGCTGTCTCCTGCCTCGTTGGTCTGGAAATCATTCTCCGGATCCTGCATCTGCTCCCTGAGCTTTTTGAACAGATCCAGTATGTCATCAGCGCCGCCTGTGGGGGCGTTCTTCTTCCTGAAGGGACTCTCAGGTATATTGTCCCGTAGGGAAGGGGCAAATTTGGAGAATCTGGTATCAAGCTCCTCCGGATCGTCCACCTTGGTGATGATAAGGATGATGGATTCGCCGGAAAGAGGTATGGCCTCGATCATAAGAGGTATATCCTCAGCCTCAAAGCCGAACTTGCTGAAGGCCTCCCTCATCATATCCTTGAAGAGCTTCTTGGCCTTTTCAGTACCGTAGGCAAGCTCGCTTATCTTAAGATTCCTTGAAGTGAGATCATTCTTCGTCAGTGTGCATCTTATCTGTCTGTCATTAACCTTCTCGATCTTCATACCGGACCTCGTTTCTTTTCTGAAACAATATTCCTACTTTTCCTCTGCAAGATTCTCAAATTTCGTAAGTGAAGGCAGCCACGCAAGGGATATCGTACCTATGGAGCCGTTTCTCTGCTTGGCGATTATGATATCCGCTATGCCCTTGCGCTCCGAGTCTTCGTTATAATAATCATCCCTGTATATAAACATTACCACATCCGCGTCCTGTTCGATAGCTCCGGATTCACGAAGATCCGAAAGCTGCGGTCTGTGATCGGGTCTTTTCTCTACCTCTCTGGACAGCTGGCTCAGGGCTATGACCGGAACCTTAAGCTCTCTTGCTAGTGCCTTAAGGCTTCTCGATATGTCCGAGATCTCCTGCTGTCTTGGCACATCGGATCCCCTGCCGGATCTGGAGCCTGTCATGAGCTGGAGATAATCGATCATGATCATATCAAGGCCATGCTCAAGCTTGTATCTGCGGCATTTGGAAGCCATCTCCGTCACCGTTATGCCCGCCGTATCATCTATAGCCAGGTTTGAGGTTCCCACCACTCCTGCGCTGTCGATGATGGCATGCCACTCATCATCATTCAGGTTTCCTACCCTGATATTGGCGGAATCAACTCTGGATTCCATGGCCAGCAATCTGTTTATCAGCTGCTCCTTGGACATTTCCAGCGAAAAGAAGAGACAGTGGAAATCCTTCTTAAAGCAGGCATGCTGGGCTATGTTGAGCACGAAAGCCGTCTTGCCCATGGAGGGTCTTGCTGCTACCAATATAAGCTCTGACTTCTGAAACCCTGCCGTAATGTTATCCAGGCGCTCGAATCCTGACGGTATGCCGGTGAGCTTTGAGTCGGATTTCGCTACGGCCTGTATATGCTGGAGGGCCTCTATGACCACATCCTTTATGGGCACGATCTGGGAGCGTCCTTTATTCTGCACCAGGTCAAATATCTTCTTTTCCGTTTGCTGCAGTACGTCGGCAGATTCCAGCTCACCCTTGTAGCATTCATTCTCTATGTCATTATTGACCCTGATGACGGACCTCAGTATGGATTTATCTCTTACAACCTTGGCATAATGCTCTATATATGCGGAGGTTGGTACCTCGTCCACTATCTGGGCCAGAAATGCCGGATTGGTGATCTCGGCCGGTGCACCCTTCTGCTTGAGCTTTTCCTGGATCATGACCGAATCCGCAGGCTTCTGTTCGTTAAAAAGCTCCACTATGACTTCAAACAGAAGACCGTATCTGTCCTCGTAGAAATCGCTTCTCTCAAGGATCTCGGATGCCGTCAGGATGGCATTCTTGGTGTCATCCATGATCATGGAGCCCACAACGGATCTTTCGGCTTCGGAGCTGTGCGGCGGTATTCTTTTTATGATATTATCATCCGCTGGCATGATCCGTTATTCCGATATAAGGTTTACAGTAAGCTCTGCAGTCACTTCGGGATGAAGCTTCACCGGTATCTTATAGCTTCCGGTGTTCTTTAACGGATCCGGCAATACAAGCTTTTTCTTGTCTATCTCGATACCGTTTGCTGCCTTATATGCTTCCGCGATCTCCTTGGATGCCACGGATCCGAAGGCCTTTCCGTCCTTGCCGGTCTTGATCTTTATATCGACCCCTGCCTTCTCTATCTTTTCTTTAAGCTCCTTTGCCTCCTGAAGCTTCTCGGCGGCAACCTTGGCCTCATGAGCCTTTCTGAGCTTGACGTCGTTCATGTTCTTTGCATCGCAGGGTACGCCCAGGTTCTTGGTAAAGAGAAAGTTCCTTGCGTATCCTTCCTTTACATCTACTATATCGTCTTTTTTTCCAAGGGATTTAACATCCTCAAGCAGTATGACTTTCATTTATCCTATAGCTCCTTCCTTCTCCATTTGTCTGATCACATCCTGCAGCTGTCTTTTTGCCATTTCCAGGGACATCTCCGAAAGCTGGGCCCCGGCTATGTTCATATGTCCGCCTCCTCCGAGCCTTTCCATGATGATCTGTACGTTGATCTCATCTATGGATCTTGCGGAAATGTATATCCTGCTCTGGTATCTCGTCAGTACAAAGGATGCCTTGACCGAGTTTATGTTCAGCAGCTCGTTGGCAGCCTGAGAGCCTATGACCGTAGGACTTTGCAGGTCATCTCCCTCACACATGGATATGGCATATTTACCCAAAAACAGCTCGGCCTGATGTACAACGTTCGCCCTTGCTTTATACGAATCAATATCGTTCCGGAACAATTTCCGGACTCTTGTGATGTCGGCACCGTTACGTCTCAAGAAGGCCGCTGCCTCAAAGGTCCTGACTCCGGCCTTTGCCATGAAGTTGTTGGTATCTATCATGATGCCGGCATACATGCTGTCAGCCTCTATGCTCTTGATCCTGATATCATCACTGATATACTGCAGTATCTCGGCTATCATCTCACATGCACTGGATGCATAGGGCTCGATATATGAGAGCGTGGCATTCTCTATGGTCTCCGTCCCGGCTCTGTGGTGATCCAGTACCACGATGGTCCTGATCCTCTTCAAAAGATCCGGGCACTCCGTAATGGACGGCTTGTTTGTATCCACCACTACCAGCACCGATCTCTCGGAGTCTGCAAGCTGCAGCGCCTCCTGGCTTGTGACGAACATATCCGGATCGTAGTCGGGATCGTTGGAAAATCCGTCTATAAAGGGCTTTATGGACTGTGTCACGGAGTTGATGACTATATGACACTTCTTATCCAACTGCCTTGTGACCCTGTACACACCTACGGCAGCACCGAAGGTATCTATATCCGTTATCTGGTGTCCCATACAGAAGACACGTTCCTTCTGCTCTATGATCTCTCTGAGGGCATGAGCCTTTACCCTGGCCTTGACTCTGGTATTCTTCTCCATCTGCAGGCTCTTGCCGCCATAATATGTGGTCTTATCGGGAGTCTTTACGACCGCCTGATCTCCGCCTCTTCCAAGTGCCAGATCTATGGCATTCCTTGCATAATTGGTATCCTCGGTCAAAGATCCGGTATCCAGGCCGAATCCTGCGGAAAGGGTCACCGACATCTCATTTCCGATCTTTACGGTCTTCACTTCCTCAAGTATGTCGAATCTGTTCTCAACAAGCCGGTCGAAGTGGACCCTTCGCATGGTTATGACATACTTGTCCTTGTCGATACTCTTTACTACCGCATCATAGGCAGCAAAATACCGCTTTATCTTTCTGTCGATAAGGGCCGAAAGGAGGGATCTCCTTACTTCCTCAACATCCTCCATGACCTCGTCGTAATTATCCATGTAGAGGTAGCCTGTCACCACCTTCTGCTCCCTGTTCTGCTTCTTTAAGGAATTGAGCTCCGTCTCGTCAAAGAGGAACAGTGTGATGATGGATCCGGTGAATCCCTCATCATTGACTATCAAAGACCGCCTTGCCATCTCATCCAGAGGAGTACATTTAAGCTCTGCCTTAAAATCTCTGTCAGCGAAGCGAAACTCCAAAGTGGCGGTCTCCCCCCTGCCGGGAAGAGTGTCCTTATTGATCTCTGATATATAGGCCGTTATGGACTTCCCTATGGGTATCTCACGGCCTGCAAGCTTGTGGAATTCATTATTGCACCATATGAACCGTCCGCTTTCATCAAGGAGTGCATAAGGAAGGGCAAGCCCTTTGAGCAGCCCCTTCTGTACCTGTCCGTAATCAGTGGCGAAGTTGACCATGTCATTGACAATGGACTTGCGGGTGGAAAACCTGATCAGCAATGCGATCAGTATATATATCACGGCTGCCGGGATGGCGACATATCCTGCCTGTCTGTCTATAAAGAAGACAGCCGCCGCCACAGCGGCAACAAAGACAGATAAAAGTATGGGCCATGTCAGATACAGCCTTAGACTGCGATAATTGCTCTTCTTTCTCTTCATGCTTCGTTAATAGAATTCCTGAATATATCTCAGATCCCGGAAATATTCTCTCTCGTCCTCTATATCTCTGCCTCTGCCTGTAACATCCCTTAAGATCCCCCTCTCATCGTAGGCGGGGTGGACCATGATCTCCACCAGGGATTTGTCCCTGATCCTGTCCCGGCAGATCTTAAAATCATCGAATGACCCGAAATAATCCGAGGTCAATATGTCCATATTCCAAAGCTTCCTGTTGTAGGCATACTTGTATGCCCTCTTGGGCAGGGACATCCTGGCGTAAAGGTTCCTGGATATCCTGACGGATCTCAATCCGTATTTCGTCACCAACGGACTTACTGCCTCCCAGATGGAAGGGTCCGTATGCACATGGTGATGCGAATCAAGATGCTTGTCGGCAAGGCCGTAAGACAGATACTTCCTGATCTGGGCCTCCGCCTCTTCCCTTGCGGCTGCTATCTCATCCTTTGACAGCAGAAATCTGGAGAAGGTATCCTTCGCAAATGCCGCATTGAAATTGCCCTTCCTGTCGCAGAAGCATTTATACCTTCTGATATTCCTTGTAAGGGGCCTACCGCTGGTGAGGTTCAGATGGAGTCCCACTCTCTCCTCCCAGCCGTATTTCTTTGCCAGGTAAGCCCCCTCATCTGCATAGTCCATGTTCACCATGAGAGTGGTACTGGTCAGAAATCTCAGCCTGAAGCACTCCTCTATGGCCCAGTTCACCTGCTGTGATATGCCAAGGTCATCGGCGTTGATAATAAGCTTAAGCATGACATTAATCTTACTGTATTTGGCCCAAAACTTCAACTGCGCCGGGGTGCCTTGCAAAGCCGTATCCCAAGTGGATCATCCCATAAAAACCCTTATGGCAGGCGGGTATCCGGCCCCTATATGTCCCTCAGACAAAGAGAGCCGGCTGCCATCATGTGGCAGCCGGCCTTGTAACCTTTTATCATTCAACCACGTAAGGAAGAAGTGCAAGGTGGCGGGCACGCTTTATGGCAACTGTCAGAGCTCTCTGATGAGCCGCGCATGTTCCCGTTACTCTTCTGGGAAGGATCTTTCCTCTCTCGGAAATGAACTTCTTGAGCTTTGCTACATCCTTGTAGTCGATGGTGTTATCCTTGCCGCAGAATACGCAAACCTTCTTTCTCCTGCGTACTCCACCTCTTCTGGGTCTGTCGGAATGTTCGTTATTTCTTGTATATGGCATAGTCTTGGTCTCCTATCATTGATCATCAGTTAAATGGTAATTCATCATCTATCTCGCTGGGTACGTTGATGAAGCCGTCATCCACGGGCTGCGGTGCACTACCGCCGTTATTCCCGCTGTATTCGGGTCTTCCTGCTGCCTCAGCGTAATCCGAATTGTCAGCCTGTGCAGCATTTTTGCTCTCACCGAACTCTATCTCCTCCACTACGACATCGGTGGTGTAGACAGTCTGTCCGTCTTTATTCTGATAGCTCCCGGTCTGGATACGTCCGACTATGTCGAACTTGGTTCCTTTATGTGCGTACTTTTCAACGAATTCTCCGGTACGCCCGAATGCCACACAGCTTATAAAATCAGCGGTCTGCCCGCTATTATCCTGGTTCCTGCTCCTTCTGCGGTCTACAGCCAGAGTGAAACGAGCTATGCACATGGCATTTTCTCCCTGGGAGTATCTCACGTTAGGATCTCTTGTAAGGCGCCCCACTAACATTACTTTATTCATTAATTTGCCCTACACTTTCTGTGATGTTATATCACTTATTCCTCTGCCGGCTCCTCATCAGATGCTGTCTCGGCTGCCGGAGCACTTGCCGGCGCCTCCTCTGATGTCTCCTCGGCTGACTCCTGTTTCTCTTCCTCGTGCTTTACCACAAGCTCCTTCTCGTCCGAAACGATGAGATATCTGAATACGTTCTCAACGATCCTGATACGATGCTCGATCTCGGCGATGGCTTCCGGCTCTGCCTGGAATTTGATGAAGACGTAATAGCCTTCCTTAACCTTGTGTACTTCGTAGGCGAATCTCTTTCTTCCCCAATCATCCTCAGCGGTGATGGTGCCCTTGAAGCGTGTGATGAGATTTCTCACTTTGTCGAGGACTGCGTTCTTGGCATCTTCCTCGAGCTGTCCGTTTACTGCAACGGCCAATTCATACTTGTTCATTTACCAAACCTCCTTATGGTCTCATCCGGCTTACGGCCCTATGCCGCAAGCAAGGCGGATATATCACGGAAATGTAAAGATACCACAAATACGAGTTGTTTTCAAGTACTATCTTCTACTTTAC
>CAMOIV010000102.1 GCA_946616305.1 uncultured Lachnospiraceae bacterium
ATGATGACACCTATTCCATTTCTATAAGAGCGGGGATTGTTGCTTCAAAGTCAACTCCGTACCAGGGTTTGTCGGGGTTGCGTAAGGTCACCTCTATGGTATTGGCTGTATGATCCGCAGCTATCCTGAGAGCGTCCTTCCAGTCTTTTCCTTTCATGATCTCGCCCACAACGGTGCTGGAGAAAAGATCTCCCGTTCCGTGATAGGCGGCGTCGATCCTTTGGTTCTGATAAGTAAAATATTCGCCATTCCTGCTGTCATATCCCATCACACCGGTTCTGCCCTTTTCAAGGCTTACTCCGGTAAGTACACTGATGCCGGCTCCCAGTTCGTTAAGCCCTGCAAGAAGCTCTCTGATGTAGCCCTCGTCATATTCCTCCCTGTACTCTATACCTGTCATAAAGGAAGCCTCGGTAATGTTGGGCACGATGATATCGGCTTCTGCGCACAGCTTGGCGTTCTTCTTCGCATAATCCAGGTCAAAAGCAGGATACAGTTTCCCGTTATCTGCCATGACAGGATCCACCACGATCAGGGTATTATCATCCCTGAATGCTTCAAACATCGCTTTTATCTGATCGATCTGCTCTATGGTTCCCAGATATCCCGTATATATGGCGTCAAATCTCACCTTTTCTTTTTTCCAATGCTCCGCTATAGGCTCTATCTGATCAGACAGATCCTTGCAGGTAAAGCCTTTGAACATGGTATGTGTTGAAAGGACTGCAGTAGGGAGGATCACTGTTTCCGATCCCAATGCCGATATCACCGGCAATGCGATGGTCAGCGAACACTTCCCCAGGCAGGAAATATCCTGAATCGTCAATACTCGTTTCATATCTATCACTCCTTTCCGATAGATCATTTACTGCAAACGGTTATCAGATTCATCATAATACCGATCATCTGTTTTGTATATTTGCTGATTCTTTTCGTGGGTGATAAAAAAGGATTATCGCAGACAGAAAAAACAGCCACCCTTCCCGATCGGGAACAGGTGGCTGTAATATCCGTAAACAAATAAACTCTTAAAGCGGTTGATTACTTTTTCTTAGCGCCGTTTACGAGATCCTTAAGAGCCTTTCCGGCCTTGAACTTAGGTGCCTTTGAAGCAGCGATCTTGATCTCTTTTCCTGTCTGAGGATTGCGACCCTTTCTTGCAGCTCTCTTGGCAACTTCGAATGTACCGAATCCAACAAGCTGAACCTTTCCGCCCTTCTTAAGCTCTTTGCCAACTACATCGGTGAAAGCCTTGATAGTCTCTTCAGTAGCTTTCTTTGACAGCTTGGTCTGCTTAGCGACCGCTTCGATAAGTTCTGTTTTATTCATTCGTTTTCCTCCATTTTCAATGCACATGAATAAACCTACTGTAAATAGGGTATTACATCAAAAGGCTCTTGTCAAATCAAACTTTCGCAAAAATGGCTTATTTTAGCATTCCGTAAAGCCTTCAGGTCCTGCATTGCACAGTATCCTTATGCCGAAACGGGCCGCCATCTCATATGACTTTAAAGTGGGAGAAGCCCTGGATATCAGTATCTTCACACCGGCAGAGCGCACTTTTTCAAGCATATCCGAGGGGACTCTTCCTGATGTATATAACATGCATTCACTGAAATCTATACCGTGTATGAGTCCAAATCCTATCACCTTATCTACTGCATTATGCCTGCTTATGTCCTCTGCTCTGTACAGTATATCATCACCCTGCGCCAGAGCACAGGAGTGAGTACTGTGTGTGATGCGATGAAGCGGGCTGTCCTCGGATATCCTGTTAAGAAGGGAGAATAAAACCTCTTTGTCATATTCAGGCAATGCTGTATGATCATCATCTGCTCCGCCCCTGCCCCGGCTTGTTTTATCCAGTTTTATATCGCATACAGCATCAGATGAATTCTCAGATCCCCCTTCATTTATATTTTCAGATGTAAGTCCGGATATGGATTTAACTGTATGATCATCTGCACTGTGGTTTCGATGTCGTATTTTAATATCAGCCGTTTTCATTTCGCTGTCAAAAGAGATGGATACGATATCTTCAGCCGATCCTATGATCCCATCGGTAAAAAGCCTTCCATAGCAAAGCTCACGAAGATCTGTATTAGTACAAAGGATATTGTAGACCGAGCCATCATTTTTCCTCTTATCATCAGCATTGCCGGCAGTCTCACTTTTCCTCTTATCATCAGAGCCGCCTTTTGGCTCGTTCATCCATCCGGTATCAGGTCCGGCCATAGCTTTATCTGTATCTTCAGAAGTGATACGAAGGCACAGCTCATGTTCTAATAACACATGTTTCACTTCTTCCCTGCAGGAACCGTCCCTTCCGATTCGATTCACTCTGATCTGCTGTACATTGCTGTCAGTCATCCGTCAGCCTCTCCTCTCATGATCCTTATGCCGTGTTCCAAAGCCGGCAGTATTGCCTCCAGGCTTTCCTTCACAGCCTTGGGACTCCCCGGTAGATTGATAATAAGTGTTTTCTTTCTGATCCCGCTAACTCCGCGGCTCAACATCGCTTTATCGGTAAACTGCATGCTGTAACTCCGTATGGCTTCGGATATCCCCGGTGCCATCCTGTCACAGGCTCTTGAGGTAGCCTCCGGAACTCTGTCCCGCTCCGAGAACCCGGTACCTCCTGTTGTAAATACCACATCTACTCCCCCCGCATCCGCTATTTCCGTGAGCTTTTGGTACATCATAGCCTCTTCATCCGGAAGGATCAGTGTTTTAGCTATTTTATAACCCTCGTTTTTTAATATATCGGCAAGTGCAGGGCCGCTTTTATCCTCATAAACACCCTGATAGGCCCGGTCACTGGATGTGATAACAGTTGCTACTATTTTGTTGCCTCCTGCGGGCTCGTCGGTTTCTGTCCCTGTCTTTGTCCCTGTCCCTGTCTCTGTATCTGTCTCTATCTTTGTCCCTGTCTCCGTCTCTATCCTGTCTCCCTTCATGATAATGCCTCCTCTTACCACTTTTGCAAATACTCCTTTTTTAGGCATTATGCACTTACCCGTAACTTGTGTTATGGTACATCCCGAGTGGCAGGTCTTTCCTATCTGGGTTATCTCCAGGACCACATCGTGGGCAATAAGTCTCGCGCCTATCTCCTGCTTTGCCAGATCTATACCGCTGATCAGCAGATTCTCTCCGAAAGCTCCGGGTTCGAGATGCATCCTCTCGTCCTCCGGCTTGCCCTCATTTACACTGTCTTCAAAAGTCTTTACGTCCTCCCATGACAGGAGACTCACCTGTCTTTCGCTCCCTGCGTGGGCATCCTTTTCCAGACCATATCCCTCTATGATCAGGCACTCTCCTATATCCTGCTTTGGTGTGCCCTTCTTAAGACTTATGCATACGGCTTCAACCTTACCCATATGGCACTCATCCTCCTATCTCATTCATGCTTCTTTTCTCTATATCCGCTGTATTATCCGTAAAGCCGTGTTCTCTTGGTTTAGCTGTGACAGCGTCATCTATCATGGCTCTTAGGGTGTCATCATCTGCACCCTCTCTCATGGGTGTTCTAAGGTCCACTCCATCCTTATGATACAGACATAGCTTCAGGAAACCTTCGTGGGTGAGCCGCAGTCTGTTGCAGCTTTCACAGAACCTGTGTGAGATGGGGCTTATGAAGCCTATCCGCCCCTTGAATCCTTCGATGTTGTAGTATACTGCGGGTCCCTCACCGGTTCCTTTATTCCCTGCGGTTTCTGCGTTCTCCACGCTGTTTGCACTATCCGTATTCCCTGCCGTGCCTACGTTCTCCACGCTGTTTGCACTATCCGTATTCCCTGCCGTGCCTGCGTTCTCCACGCTGTTTGCACTGTCCGTATTCCCTTCCGTGCCTGCGTTCTCCACGCTGTTTGTATTGTCCGTATTCCCTTCCGTGCTCGAAGACTCTGCGTTGTTTGTGCCACCCCTATTACCTGAGTCGTTTACCCCTCTGCAGATACCCGCATCCTCACATGGAATCATCCGTCCCCAGGACTTCTCTATCTGTTTCATGATCTCAGACTGCATCACGCCCTTATATCCTGCACCTTCGCCTAAGGGCATAAGCTCTATGAACCTGACGTCTATCCTTCTGTCCCTGGCGATAGCAGCTATATCCGCCATCTCCCTGTCATTTATTCCCCGTATGGGAACACAGTTGATCTTAAGGGGTATCCCGGCCTCATAAGCCCTGTCCATACCTGCTAAAACCCTGGGCAGCTCGTCACTGCCCGTTATAGACCTGAAAATCTCCCTGTCCAGGGTATCAAGGCTTATATTGATGTCATCTATACCTGCATCCATAAGAGCGGGCAGTTTTTCCAAAAGCAATACCCCGTTTGTTGTCAGAGAGATATGCTCTATACCCTGCATCTCTCTGATATGCTTTATCAGAGTCGTGACACCTCTCCTTACCAGAGGCTCTCCACCGGTGATCCTGACCTTTTTTATTCCCAAGGACACCAGTATCCCAAGAAGTCTCTCCGTCTCCTCAAAGCTCAGCACATCCTTATGCTGTAAGCGGCAGGCCACTCCATGGGGCATGCAGTATCTGCATCGCAGATTGCATTTGTCCGTCACGGACAGTCTCAGATAATCCGGTTGTCTGTTATAACGATCCCTCATACGCGCTGCTCCTTATTCAGTACGGTATCCGCATGATGCCATGAGATTGATGAGCAGCAGTACTACAAAGGATATCAGGAGCATGATCACCACCCATGTATATGCTGCCTCCCTGTTCCCGCTCTGCATGGCGTTATATACCGCTATGGACATGGTCCTGGTCCTGCCTGGTATATTCCCGGCAACCATTATGGTAGCGCCGAATTCTCCAAGGGACCTGGCAAAGGCAAGTACAGCTCCGGACACTAAGCTTGGCCAGGACAGTGGCAGCATCACCTTAAAAAGCATATCCTTTTTCCCTATGCCAATAGTCCTTGCCACATCCACAAGCTCCATATCGATCTGCTGGAAGGCTCCCCTGGCCGTCCTGTACACTATGGGAAAGGCCACGACAAAGGCAGCTATTACAGCTCCTGTCCGGGTGAATATCACGTTGATGCCTATATCCGTAAGAAAGCTTCCTACGGGTGTATTCCTGCCGAATAAGATCAGGAGGAGAAATCCCACAACCGTAGGGGGCAGTACCAGAGGCAGTGAGAAAAGTACGTCAAATAAAACCCTGCCCCGCTTTGCACCTGTGATCAGTGCAGCAGCAGCGATCCCTGTAAAGAACGTTATGATCGTTGATATAAACGCTATTTCAAGTGATATCAGAAGTGGTGATATATCCATATCCTTTACTGATCCGCCTTCTGAAATCCGTACTTTTCAAAGACCTTCATGGCCTCATCGCTCTCAAGGAAATCGGCGAAATCCTTTGCCCGCTCCTTACTTGCTCCCTCCTTTGTCAGTCCCTCGGGATAGATGATCTTATCAGCCATATCCTCCGGTGCCTCACATATTATCTTCACATCATCCGTTGTATATGCGTCAGTTGCGTATACCAGGCCGCAGTCTACCTCTCCGCCTTCTGTCCATGTGAGCACCTGTCTCACATCGGTTCCGTAGTTCATCTTGTCCTTGATGGAATCATAAATGCCCATCTTCTCCAGGACCTTCATGGCATATTTGCCGGCAGGTACGCTTTCGGGTTCTCCCATGCCGATTATTGTTATCTTATCGCCGGTAAGATCATCAAATGAAGCAATGTCCAGCTCGCTGTCCTTAGGTACTACCAGTACCAGCTTGTTTAAAAGCAGATCTCTTGAGCTGTCTTCCTCTATAAGTCCCTCACCGACAAGATCCTCCATGTGGTCTTTTGCGGCGGAAATAAAAACATCCGCAGGTGCTCCCTCTTCTATCTGGGTTTTTAATGCCCCCGAACTGCCAAAGGAGAATAAAAGATCCGTGTCTTTATGCTCTGCTTCATACATGCTCTCAAGCTCCGCTGCTACATCCGTGAGAGATGCTGCGGCAAACACTATGATCTCTTCTGTCTCTGCTTCATCTGTCGTATTTGCAGTCTCCGTTTCGGCAGCAACTGCAGCCTCTTCTGTCTTTGCTTCATCTGTCGTATTTGCAGTCTCTGTTTCGGCAGCAACTGCAGCAACTGCAGCCTCTTCAGTTTTTGCTGTATCCGGGGCGGGAGTCTTGGCTGCGCTGTCAGCAGCATTACCGCAGCCGCATAAGATGCTTGCAGTCAATAATGCCGCAAGGAGGGTCATTATCGTTTTGTTCCTGACCATGTATATCATGCTGTTTGTTACTTTTTTACTCTTTTTACCAAATATCATCTTCATTTCTGTCTCCTTGTTGTTCATTTCTATTATCTCCTCACATAGTGACCGCTTTTGCCCCCATCCTTTTCGACAAGATGGATGTCCTCGATCACCATTCCTTTGTCTATGGCCTTGCACATATCGTATATGGTCAGGAGAGACACGGATACGCCGGTAAGAGCCTCCATCTCAGCTCCGGTCTGTCCATTAAGACGGACAGTACACTCACAGATGACGGAGTCCTCTTCTTCGTCGTATGAAAAGTCTATATCTATCTTTGTAATGAGCAGGGGATGGCATAGAGGGATCATGGATGATGTATTCTTTGCTGCCATTAACCCTGCTATCCTTGCTGTCTGCAGCACATCTCCCTTTTTACCGTTACCTTCCCTGGCAGCGATAAATGCCTCATGGCTCATACGTATCCTGCCCACTGCTCTTGCCATGCGCTTTGTCTCAGGCTTATCCGATACATCCACCATCACTGCTTTTCCGTTTTCATCGATATGTGTAAGCTCACTCATTCTTTGTTGTCCTGTCCTTATATCAGTTCTCTGATCTGTTCCTT
>CAMOIV010000103.1 GCA_946616305.1 uncultured Lachnospiraceae bacterium
CTGTGAACATGGAGGAAGGATGAAGGAAGGCAGAAAACTTCTTTTTTTTGATATAGACGGTACCATATGGGACTATAAGAACCGGATACCGGACAGCACAAGAGAGGCCATAGATATTGCAAGAGCGAGAGGTCATCTCGTATTCATCAATTCCGGCAGGAGCCGGGGGTATATCATAAATCCCTCTCTTTTCGAACTGGGACTGGACGGTATAGTGTCAGGCTGCGGATCATTGGTAGAGTATCGGGGACAGGTCATATTTGAATCAAGGATGGATAAGGACCTTGCCCTTCGTGCGGTTTCGGGCGTAAGGAGGTACGGTATGCGCCCGGTACTTGAGGGCCGGTATAATCTCTATATGGATGATGAGGAATTTCCCGATGACTGGTATGCCGACAAGCTCAGGAGAGAACTGGGAAATAAGATGCTCGCCATAAAGGATAACTGGGGAGAGTGGAACATCCAGAAGATATCCTGCGACTATGGCGGCGGTGATATCAAGGGCTGCATGCAGGAGTTCGGCGGCGAATTTGATTTTATAATACACAACTTAACTGTGGTTGAGATGGTACCCTACGGAATAAGCAAGGGTACGGGAATAAAAGAGGTATGCTCATATCTTGGCGCTTCACTGGCGGACACCGTAGCCTTCGGCGACAGCATAAACGACAGGACCATGCTGGAAACTGCCGGGATATCCGTGGTAATGGGGAACGGTACCGATGTTGTCAAGGCCATGGCGGATCATATCACAACTCCCCTTGAAGAGGACGGGATATGGAATGCCTGTAAGGAACTTGGCATCATCTGACATCTCAGACTCTCTGATTGAATTCCACGACTTTCAAGAAAGTCTCTTCGGAGATGTCATGCTCCATCTTGCATGCATCTTTTATGGCGGTATCGGCGGATACTCCGAGATTTTGCAGGAAAAGGCTTAATTCCTTCTCTCTCGTATAGATCTTGGTAGCGATCCTTCGGCCCTTTTCCGTGAGGTATATCAGGTTGGTATCATCCATTGTGATATACCCGTTTTCCCTCAGACGTTTCATTGCGATGGAAACACTGGGTTTGGAGAAACCCAGCTCGGAGGCTATGTCTATGCTCCTGACATTGCCCTTTTCCTCCCTTATCTTCAGTATGGCCTCAAGATAATCCTCTGCTGATTCGTGAATATTCATGTCCTGCTCCCCCCGAAACGGGATATAAAACTACGGCATTCGACTGCATGATTATAGCACATATAGAGCTTTATGCCTAATGGCGGGAATCCGGGGGCGATCACCTATGCATGGTCATCCGGGATGAGGGAACCAGCAGGGCGCAGGGTGGAGATCGTCAGAAATCGTTATAAATTCTGTGGTTTTATATTATACGTCGCGCCCTGTTATGTTATAATGAACAGGTCGGGGTTTAATGTTATCGGGGGTTTGTTCATTCTTTCGGAGGGGTCTATGGATATAAAGAAAAAGATAGAAGCTATGAGTATCGAGGAGAAGGCATCCCTTTGTTCGGGAAGGGATTTCTGGCATACCAAGGCAGTAAAGAGTCAGAAGGTTCCGGAGATAATGGTCAGCGACGGACCTCACGGTCTGAGGAAGCAGCCGCTTAAGGATGATCATCAGGGAGGATTTGACGGGATAAAGGCCGTATGCTTTCCCACGGCATGTGCCACGGCAGCATCATTTGACAGAGCCTTGCTTACCAAAATGGGAAAGGCTCTCGGAGCGGAGTGCCAGGCAGAGAACATATCTACCATCCTTGGTCCCGGTGTGAACATCAAAAGATCTCCGCTGTGCGGACGTAATTTCGAGTATTTCTCAGAGGATCCCCTGCTGGCTACTGAGATGGCGGGAGCTCTCATCAAGGGCATACAGAGCAAGAATACAGGTGCCTGCCTCAAACACTTCCTGGCTAACAATCAGGAGACCAGACGTCTTACGGTAAGTGCCGCTATAGACGAGAGGGCCTTAAGGGAGATATACCTTGCCGCCTTCGAAGGGGCTGTGAAGAATGCAAAACCCTGGGCTGTCATGTGTTCCTATAACAGGATAAACGGAGTACACGCTTCCGAGAACAAGGCTTTCCTTACGGACATCCTCAGGGATGAGTGGGGGTTTGACGGAGTCGTGATGAGTGACTGGGGCGCGGTCAATGACAGGGTCAAGGGACTTAATGCGGGACTTGATCTGGAGATGCCCGGTTCCTTCGGTATCAATGACAGGGAGATAGTAGCCGCCGTGGAAAACGGATCCCTGTCGGAAAAGACTCTTAATACAGCCGTGGAGCGTATCCTCAAGTGGATAGAAAGATATGAAGCCAAAAAGCAGAAGGATGTGAAGTGGGATAAGGATGCGGATCACGAGCTCTCGGGAAAGATCGAGGAGGAAAGCGCCGTACTCTTAAAGAATGAAGGAGTTCTCCCTCTGGACAAAAACGATACCATAGCAGTGATAGGTAAGTTTGCAAAGAGTCCCAGATTTCAGGGGGGAGGCAGTTCACATATAAACAGCCACAAGGTCACCTCCTTCATGGACGCCGCAAAGGGTAAGGGTCATGATCTGATCTATGCGGACGGATATCTGCTGGATCGGGATGAGATCGACCGCACTCTTATAACCAAGGCCGTCAATGCCGCAAGAAAAAGCGATATAGCAGTTATTTTCGCAGGACTTCCGGATATATTCGAGTCCGAAGGATATGACAGGACACACATGAGGCTTCCTGACAATCAGAACACGCTGATAGAGGAGGTACTTAAGGTGCAGCCCAACGTAGTGGTGGTGCTGCATAACGGCGGAGCTGTGGAGATGCCCTGGATAGACGAAGTCAAGGGTGTCTTTGAGATGTATCTTGGCGGGCAGAATGTGGGAAGTGCTGCCTACAACCTGCTTTTTGGCAAAACGAATCCCTCCGGCAGGCTTCCGGAGACATTCCCGGTGAAGCTTTCGGACAATCCGTCATATCTGGATTTCCCCGGATATATGGATAAAGTCGATTATTCGGAAGGTATCTTTGTAGGATACAGATACTATGACACGAAGGAAATGGATGTGCTATTCCCCTTCGGACACGGTCTGTCATATACCACATACAAATATTCCAACCTCAAGGTATCCAAGAGGAAGATAAAGTCCACCGACACCCTTACCGTTTCCGTGGATGTGACCAACATCGGAAGGATGGCGGGCAAGGAGGTTGTGCAGCTTTATGTGGCACCGCCCGCAGACGGGATCGCAAGGCCAAAGCATGAGCTGAAGGCCTTTGACAAGGTCTCTTTGAGAGCAGGCGAGACAAAGACCGTTACCTTTGAGCTTGACAGCAGGGCCTTTGCTTATTGGGAGACATCCATACATGACTGGTATGTCCCTTCGGGAGACTATGATGTAGAGGTGGGAAGCTCTTCCAGAGATATCAAGTATACAAAGAAGATCAATATCGAGGCCTCCTACAGGCTTCCCTGCACCGTAAATGAGAACACCTGCTTCGGAGATCTGATGGGAGATCCTGCGCTTTCCGAGATATTGAAGCCGGTGATAGATTCGTATATGCACAGATCGGACAAGCCCAGGACCAAAACGGATGCCATAAACGAAAAAATGGAGGAGGAGATGCTGCGCTACACGCCTCTTCGAGGGGTTATAAGCTTCGGTGACGGAGCATATGATCACGAGAAACTGGGGAAGACCATAAAGAATCTCCAGGATGCCTTAGGTGACGGCAGGAATAAAAGAAAAACAGGCAATGCGCCGAGTGGGACTTGAACCCACACACCCATAGGTACAGGAACCTAAATCCTGCTTGTCTGCCAATTCCAACATCGGCGCGGATAAGCAGGATTCATCTTACCATCGGCCAATTTGTGTGTCAAATACAAACGGACATTTTCATTGGAGTATTTATTGGCGGATAAGTGTTGTAAATATCAAAACGATAGGATAGAATAATCGTGCCGAAGAGTTAACAGTTATATTCAAACTCATATAATCATAATGCAAAGGAGACAGGATCATGAAAGGAAACATTGTAGTTGGACAGTCAGGCGGCCCTACCGCAGTAATCAACTCCTCAGTCGCAGGCGTATATGTTGCCGCAAAGCAGCTGGGTGTTAATAAGGTGTACGGTATGGTACACGGTATCGAGGGCTTTTTAAAGGATAAGCTCACCGATCTGGATGATTATCTTGGAGATGACGTGGGAGTTGAGTTATTAAAGAGGACTCCTTCTGCTTTCCTCGGAAGCTGCCGTTTCAAGATGCCCAAGATCGAGGGACATGAGGATGTATACGAGAAGGTATTTGAGATCATGGAGAAGCATGATATAGAGTACCTCTTCTACGCCGGCGGTAATGATTCCATGGATACCGTTAAGATGCTTTCGGATTATGCGGCTGCACACGGTAAGACACAGAAGTTCATGGGCGTTCCCAAGACCATAGATAATGACCTTCCCATCACGGACCACTGTCCCGGATACGGCTCATCTGCCAAGTATATCGCCACATCCCTCAAGGAGGTGATAAGGGATAATGCTTCATTCGGTGCAGAGAAGCCTACCATCTGTATCGTTGAGATCATGGGAAGAAATGCAGGATGGCTTACGGCAGCGGCAGCTCTTGCCAAGGGACCCGACTGCGAAGGCGTTGATGCCATCTATCTCCCTGAGAGAACCTTTGATATAGATGAGTTCATGGCAAAGGTTGATACTCTTTCCAAGACAAGGACATCGGTTGTCATCGCTGTATCAGAGGGTGTCAAGCTTGCTGACGGCAGATACGTATGCGAGCTGGAGGCTGATTCCGTACCCGTTGATGCCTTCGGACATAAGCAGATGGGCGGAACCGCAACGACACTTGCACACAAGATAGCTGCCAAGTTCGGACTTAAGACAAGGGCGGTTGAGCTTTCCACTCTTCAGAGAGCAGGAACACATATAGCTTCCCTTACGGATATCAACGAGGCATTCCAGGTTGGATTCGATGCCGTTAAGGCAGCAGACCAGGGCAAGACCGGTGAGATGATCATACTTAAGAGAGACGGAGATGCACCTTATGAGTGCGGTACCTCTTCATATGATATCCACCAGATCGCAAATGTTGAGAGAGCTGTTCCCGATGAATTCATCGGCGCTGACGGCTGCTCCATTACTGATGCATATGTTGCATACGCACGTCCCCTTATCATGGGCGAGCTTACTCCCATATATGTGAACGGACTTCCCAGACATATCCTCTGCAAGGAAGTTATCAACTACGAGAAGTAAGTAAAAGACAGCGGTAAGATAAGATCACGTCGGGGCTCTGTCATACAGGCAGGGCCCCTTTGTTAAAAAGAAAAGGAGCGGTGGACATGAATATAGTTTGTCTTGACCTTGAAGGAGTTCTGGTTCCCGAAATCTGGATAGCCTTTGCCGAGGCTGCCGGTATACCCGAGCTTCGACGGACCACAAGGGACGAGCCCGATTACGACAAGCTGATGAAGGGAAGACTTTCCATATTAAAGGAGAAGGGACTTGGGCTTAAGAAGATACAGGATGTGATAGCGGGTATCGATCCGATCCCCGGGGCAAAGGAGTTTCTTGATGAGCTCAGAAGCCTTACTCAGGTCATCATCATATCGGATACCTTTGAACAGTTTGCGTCTCCTCTTATGAAAAAACTGGACTGGCCCACCATTTTCTGTAATACGCTCATTGTTGATGATGACGGTACCATTTCCGATTATCAAATGAGGGTGGAGAAGTCCAAGCTCACAACGGTTAGGGCTTTGCAGAGCATTGGATACGATACCATCGCAGCCGGAGATTCCTTTAACGATCTTGATATGATACGGGCTTCAAAGACGGGATTTCTCTTCAGGAGCACCGAACAGATCATAAAGGACAATTCCGATCTGGGAGCTTATGAAGACTATCCCGAGTTCCTTGAAGCCATAAAGAAGGCTCTGTGATATATGTCTTGACAAGCTCCGGGTAAATGGGTTATCATCTGTACTTGCCGAAGACAGCAGGTGGCGTAAGCCGTAAGTATCAACGCCTGCCGAGGAAGATATTTTCTTACAAAGCACAGTGATCACGTATCGCGGCTTTTAATAATGAAGATTTCAACTCTCTGTCTTTTCAGGCAGAGAGTTTTTTCGGCTCTATTCTAAAAAGGAGGTAAAAGCTAAATGGCAAAGGTAGAACTCAAGGCTCCCATAGTTGAAGAGATCTCTGAGAAGATCAAGACAGCCCATGCAGCGGTGCTGGTAGATCACAGAGGACTTACAGTGGAGCAGGACACACAGCTTAGAAGGCAGCTTCGTGAAGCAGGAGTCAATTACAAGGTCTATAAGAACACCATGATGAAGAGAGCTTTTGAAGGCACTGATTACGATAAGCTCGACAGTCTTCTGGACGGACCTTCCGCATTGGCACTTGCTGAGGACGATGTCACCGCACCTGCCCGTGTTCTTGTCAAGTTTGCAAAGACCGCTGACAAGCTGGAGATCAAGGGCGCAGTCATCGAAGGCGAATTCTATGATGTGAAGGGTGTAGAGGAGCTGGCAAGCGTTCCTTCAAGAGAAGAACTCCTGGGAAGACTCTTTGGTTCCTGGAAGTCACCCATTACCAATTTTGCAAGGGTACTGAATCAGATTGCCGAGAAGGGCCCTGCAGCAGAGGCAGCACCCGCAGAGGAAGC
>CAMOIV010000104.1 GCA_946616305.1 uncultured Lachnospiraceae bacterium
CAGGAAATGAAAGCCGTCGGAAGCAAGGGAGGTATCAACCCTGAGTCCCAGAGGGTCAAAGGCATGATCATGCCTCCTTGATATCTCCTCTTCCAGTTCCTTAAGACCGATGCCTCCCACACGGCTTACGATGCCTGTGAAATATCTGTCTATAACATCCTTATCAAGTCCCACTGCCTCAAATATCCTCGCGGACTGATATGACTGTATGGTGGATATACCCATCTTGGCAGCTATCTTTACAACACCCGAGAGCAGTGCGGTGTTATAGTCATCGATGGCTGTGTGATAGTCCTTGTCCAGTATGCCCTTGTCTATCAGCTCCGCGATACACTCATGGGCAAGATAGGGATTTATGGCTCTGGCTCCGAAGCCAAGGAGGGTCGCCATATGGTGCACATCTCTGGGCTCTCCGCTCTCCAGTACTATGGACACTGCTGTCCTTTTCTTGGTCCTGACGAGATGCTGTTCCACGGAAGAAACCGCCAGAAGCGACGGGATGGGTACGTGATTCTCGTCCACACCCCTGTCAGACAGTATGATGATATTACTGCCCTCCGTAACAGCCCGGTCAACGGCTATATCCAGCTGTTCCAGCGCCTTGGACAGTGATGTGTTCTTATAATAGAGCATGGACACGGTACATGCTTTGAACCCGGGCATGTCAAGGTTTCTTATCTTCAGCAGATCGACTCCCGTGAGGATGGGATGGTTGATCTCCATGACCTTGCAGTTGCTGCTTTTCTCATTCAGCAGATCTCCGTCGGAGCCTATATATACGGTCGTATCCGTAACAACCTTTTCTCTTAAGGAATCTATGGGCGGATTGGTGACCTGGGCGAAAAGCTGTTTGAAATAATTAAAGAGCAGCTGATGATCCCTGCCCAGTACGGCCAGGGGTACATCATGTCCCATGGAAACAGTAGGCTCGGCCTTGTCATTGGCCATGGGGAGTATCTGCTTCATAACGTCCTCATAGCTGTAACCGAAGGCCTTATAGAGCTTATCCCTTGTTTCCTGGTTATGGGTCTCTATCTTCTTATTGGGTATGGAAAGGGTCGAAAGATGCAAAAGCTCCCTGTCGATCCATTCTCCGTAGGGTCTGCTTTCTATGTATTTCTTCTTGCATTCCTCATCGGATATGATCCTCTTCTGCTTTGTATCCACAAGCAGCATCTTACCGGGCTCGAGTCTTGATTTTTCTACGATATGCCCTGGGGCTATATCCAGGACCCCCACCTCTGACGACAGGATGAGCCTTCCGTCATCCGTCACATAGTATCTGGAGGGGCGCAGTCCGTTACGGTCAAGAGTCGCTCCCAGTATCTCCCCGTCCGAGAATATGATGGCTGCGGGTCCGTCCCAGGGCTCCATCATGGTGGCATAGTAATGATAGAAATCCTGCTTTGCCCTGTCCATGTACTCCATATGCTTCCAGGGCTCCGGGATGGTTATCATCATGGCCAAAGGCAGGTCCATGCCGTTCATATAAAGGAATTCCAGGGTATTATCCAGCATGGCGGAATCAGAACCCTGGCTGGATATCACGGGGTAGATCCTGTCTATATCCATGCCGAGAAGACCCGGCCTCATGGTCTCCTCTCTGGCTAACATCCTGTCCGCATTACCGCGGATAGTGTTTATCTCACCGTTATGGGCGATAAAGCGGTAGGGATGGGCCCTGTTCCATGAGGGGGTCGTATTTGTGGAAAATCTTGAATGTACTATGGCTATGGCAGTCTCATAGTCGGGGTCCCTCAGATCGTCATAGAACTGTCTGAGCTGTCCCACCAGGAACATGCCCTTGTAGACTATGGTCCTCGAGGACAGTGAGCAGATATAGGTATCCTCCGATGACTGCTCGAACTCTCTCCGGACTACGTAGAGTCTTCTGTCAAAATCTATGCCCCGGGGGATATCCTCCGGTCTTTCCAGGATACACTGTTCTATGGCGGGCATGCAGTCATAGGCTGCCTTTCCAAGGATGCCGCACCTTGTGGGCACCTTTCTCCATCCCAAGAATCTCATGCCTTCCTTCTCGGCTATCACCTGAAGCATCCTTTTTGCAAAGGTGCGCTTCAGGTTATCTGCCGGAAGGAAAACCATTCCCACTCCGTAGTCCCCTTCGTCTGCGACCTTTATGCCGCATTCACTAAGGGCCTTCTTAAAGAATCTGTGGGATATCTGGGTAAGTATCCCCACGCCGTCACCGACCTGACCGGTGGCGTCCTTTCCTGCCCTGTGCTCCAGTTTTTCAACTATGGACAGAGCATCGGAGAGGACACGCCCGTCTTTGTGTCCGTCGATGTTGACGATGGTGCCTATACCGCAGGCATCGTGTTCCATGGTATTAAGGGCCTCTCTATAAGACCTTGCATCATAGTTCTTCATCACTCACATTCCTCCTGATCATGCGATGAGTGTTCAGATATGCTTCTTTATTCTGTTATCAGGTATCCCTCACCTTAATGAGAAGAGTATCTGTCCGTATGTGGGATAGGGGAGATATCCGTCGGGGATTATCTTTTCGGCTTTATCCACGAAGGTTCTCAGTTCCTCCATATCCTTCAATATAACGTCGTGATAGAATCTGGCCGCCTCTAAGCTGTCCTCTATGCGCTCCGCTCTTTCGGTATCGTCTCTGAGCTGGTGTATCTTATTTCCTATGATCTCGCTGGTATCATCAAGGGTATTGATGATATCCGACTCGTAGGAGCAGGCCAGGGTGGGAAGGAGCTGCTTTTTCTTAAGCGCTTCGTTCGTAACGTCCTTCATATATGCCACGAGACCCTGAGTGAAGTCCTTTCTTATCATCTCCTGCAATGTCAGGGACTCGATATGTATCTCCTTGTTGTAGTTCTCAAGGAAGATCTCATATCTTGCCTCTATCTCCGCGTCGGTCAGCACCTCATGCTTTTTGAACAGCTCCCTGACCTTGTCGGTGAGGAGTCTGGGCATTGCATCCGGTACGGATTTAAGGTTGTAAAGTCCTCTCTTTTCCGCCTCCTCGATCCACTCATCCGAATACCCGTTGCCGTTGAATATAACCTTCTTATGCTCTTTAAGCATTGCTTTCAGCATGTCATCTATGGCCTTATCAAGATCTGCTACCTTTACGTCCTTAAGCTGTTCGTAGATCCTGTCCAGTTCCTCGGCTACGGCAGTGTTGAGTGCTATGTTGGGCTGTGCCACGGATATGGAGGAGCCGGGCATCCTGAACTCGAATTTATTACCGGTAAAGGCAAAGGGTGATGTCCTGTTCCTGTCGGTGGTATCCTGGGTAATGTGAGGAAGCACATGGGCCCAGCTCATGCTTGCAGCCTTTGATCCGTCGTATTTTACGCCGTCTTCTATGGACTTAAGCACTCCCGCAAGCTCATCTCCCACAAATACGGAGATGACGGCCGGAGGTGCCTCGTTGGCTCCGAGCCTGTGATCGTTTCCTGCTGTGGCAACGGACAGTCTCAGCAGATCGGCATACTCGTCAACCGCGGATATGACAGCCATAAGGAAAACAAGGAACTGCTTGTTCTCCCAGGGCGTTTTGCCGGGATCCAAAAGGTTCTCACCGGTATCTGTACTGATGGACCAGTTGTTGTGCTTTCCGGAACCGTTTATCCCGTCGAAGGGCTTCTCATGAAGAAGGCATGCGTATCCGAACTTATCTGCCACCTTCTTAAGTATCTCCATGGTGAGCTGGTTGTGATCCACTGCCACGTTTGCCGTTTCGAATACGGGAGCCAGCTCGTGCTGGGCGGGAGCCACCTCGTTATGCTTTGTCTTAGCCGGTACTCCCAGCTCCCATAATTCCTTGTCCAGCTCGTGCATGAACTCGGCTACCTTGGGCTTTAAGACTCCGAAGTAATGATCCTCCATCTCCTGTCCCTTGGGTGCGGGAGCTCCGATGAGAGTCCTGCCGCACATCATGAGATCCTTTCTCTTAAGATACTTATCCTTGTCCACCAG
Organism: uncultured Lachnospiraceae bacterium; assembly: GCA_946616305.1. Classification (GTDB taxonomy): domain Bacteria; phylum Bacillota; class Clostridia; order Lachnospirales; family Lachnospiraceae; genus NK4A144. The sequence goes on from CAMOIV010000104.1 coordinate 3,967, forward strand.
GAAGTATTCCTGCTCGGAGCCTATGGTGGTATTGACTCTTTTCACATCATCCTTGCCCAGGAGCTTAAGAACCTTCACCGCCGACTCCGAAAGAGCATCCATGGAGCGAAGGAGCGGCGTCTTCTTGTCCAGTGCTTCTCCGGTGTAGGAGCAGAAAGCGGTGGGTATGTACAGTGTTCCGTCCTTTATGAAAGCAGGTGAGGAGGGATCCCATGCGGTATATCCTCTTGCTTCAAAGGTTGCACGAAGTCCTCCCGAGGGGAAGCTTGAGGCATCAGGCTCGCCCTTGACCAGCTCCTTGCCCGAAAACTCCAGGAGCACGCTGCCGCTTCCTGCAGGGAAGATAAAGCTGTCATGCTTCTCTGCTGTCAGTCCTGTCATGGGCTGGAACCAGTGAGTGAAGTGAGTGGCCTTATTCTCCAGTGCCCATTCCTTCATGGCCGCTGCCACGGTATTGGCCACGTCCAGAGCAAGATGCGTGCCGTTTAAGGCCGTATCCTTTACTGCCTTGTAAACATCCTTGGGTAGTCTCTCCTGCATGACTTTGTCACCAAATACCAGACTTCCGTAGATCTCTTTGATCGATTCCTGTGTCATAACTGCCACCTCCTTATTCTTAAAAAAAGAGAGTCGTACCCAGCGTCATGCTGAATGCGACTCCTTTGTCGGTACTGTATTTACGATGTATCCTGCTGCCTTTGCAGCCCGGCGCCTGTGATATCGCCCCTTGATATCCTACTGACCGCTCGCGCCGTAATTGGCCAGGACTCTTGCGGAAGGATCGTTGACGTTGCAGCCCTCCCAGTTTCTGTTGGGCATCCAGAAATCCTTCACCATCTTTGACTGGCCGGGGTAATACTTTTCAAATATATCCCGGTAGAGAAGAGATTCCTTTGTAAAGGGTCTTGCATGGTCATATACTGCGATCCCCGCTTCATATGCCTCCTGTGTATATGTCTCCTCTGCCTTATCCGCCAGGTCATCCTTAAGGGAGTGTCCCACGGCGTCAGAAAAAGCTGCTTTCTCTCTCCAGAGTATTTCCTCGGGAATAAGACCGTCCTTTTCGAATGCATGCCTTAAAAGGTATTTGCCCTTCCCGTATTTATTCATCTTCTTTTCGGGATCAATGGCCATGCAGTATTCCACAAATGCCAGATCTCCGAAGGGAACCCTGGCCTCAAGGGAATTAACGCTTATGCAGCGGTCGGCCCTCAGCACGTCATACATATGTATCTCATGTATGCGCTTTTCGGCCTCCTTCTGGAACTCCCTCGCATCCGGAGCAAAGTCGGTGTATTTATATCCGAAGATCTCATCCGATATCTCACCGGTCAGGATGACTCTCACATCGGAGTCCTCGTGAATGGCCTTGCACACGAGATACATTCCTATGGAAGCTCTGATGGTGGTTATATCGTAGGTTCCAAGGGCTTCTATCACATGGGGCAGGGCATCCAGCACGTCCTCCTTTGTGATGATGACTTCATGGTGATCGGAGTGGATATAGTCAGCTACCTGCCTTGCATATTTAAGGTCTATGGCATCCACATCCATGCCTATGGCCCAGGTCTTTATGGGTCTGTCACTCATCTTTGCGGCGATCCCGCATACCAGAGAGGAATCAAGTCCTCCCGACAGCAGGAACCCTACGGGAGAATCGGAATCAAGACGTTTCTTCACTCCGTCTATCAGCAGGTCGTGGATCCTGCCGCATACAGTCTCGATATCATCGTATATGTATCCGGATACCTCAGACATATCCCTGTATTTTATGAACTCTCCATCCTTAAAGTAGTGTCCGGGAGGGAAGGGGCTTATGCTGTCCGTAAGGCCTGTGAGGTTTTTGGGCTCAGAGGCGAAGATGTAAGCTCCCTTGCTGCTCACTCCGTAATACAGAGGTCTGATGCCTATAGGGTCTCTGGCTGCCACATAGCTTCCCTCTTTTGCGTCGTAGAGGATCAGTGCGAACTCCGCATCAAGCATCTTGAACATGTCGGTTCCATACTCTTTATACATAGCCGGAAGGATCTCGCAATCCGAATCACTGATAAAGCTGTATCCTTTATTTACAAGCTCCTCCTTGATGGGTCTGAAGCCGTAGATCTCGCCGTTACACACAAGAACCGTCTCTATATCGCCTTGGCCCTCTGCTTCCCCGAAAGGAAGGGTTGCCTTGTCCTTAAACAGGAAGGGCTGCATGCCTGCTTCGTTAAGGCCCATGATGGAGAGGCGGTTAAAGCCCAGATAACCCTTGCCCGTATCATAGACCCTGCTCTGATCCGGTCCTCTCGAGTGGGTCTTTTCAAGAGCCGCCTCGAAATCCTCCTGCGATATATCTTTGTCACAATAGCCCATTATAGAACACATATCGTCTGCCTCCCTTCGGACTCCGGGATCATAGTCTGCGCTGTGTAAGTATTCCTTTGATAACCGGGCCGGATGCCCTGACGCTTCTTTCACAGTGCATATCCGACAGCCCGGGCGCAGCCCGTTTGGCAAATAAAAAAAGGCGTCCCGGAGATATCTCCAAGACGCCTTTGTCTTTACATCGTCAGAGTTTACATCCAACTATCGGACTCTGTCAACTGTTTTTTTCGATCCGATCCCCATGAAGGTCAGC
>CAMOIV010000105.1 GCA_946616305.1 uncultured Lachnospiraceae bacterium
GCCTTGGCTGGGAGGAATCAGAACGTCTCATCTACACTCTCGCAGAACTTGTATAGATCATAAAAACCCGCGTCTCATATGACGCGGGTCCTCTTATTTCATATTACTCAGGGTCTGATATCATCCCTCTTCAATGAGTTTCTCCAGGCTTACCATCCTCACACAGATGGTGAACAGCTCTGCTGCTGTCTTCAGATCGCTGAGTGTGGGAAAGGTGGGCGCTATCCTTATATTTGTATCCTTGGGGTCCTTGCCGTAAGGCCAGGTGGCTCCGGCTCCGGTAAGCTTGACACCGGCCTTCTGTGCTCTGGCAACTACCTCCTTTGCACAGCCCTGAAGAGTATCAAAGCTTATGAAATAACCTCCCTTGGGCTTGGTCCATTCTCCTATACCCAGACCTCCGAGATTTTTATCAAATATCTCCTCGACTGCCTCAAACTTGGGTCTTATCACATTTGCATGCTTCCTCATATGCTCTGTCATACCGTGGATATCCTTGAAGAATCTCACGTGACGGAGCTGGTTGACCTTATCATGGCCTATGGTCTGATTCTGCAGCTGCTTCTTGATATCCGTCAGATTGTTCTGAGAGGTTGCAAGGGCTGCGATACCGCTTCCGGGGAAGGTCACCTTGGAGGTGGAAGCAAACTTGTATACCAGGTCCGGATTTCCTGCTCTCTTACACTCTGCTAGGATCTCTATGAGATAGTCCTGATCATGATCATACAGATGATGTATGCCGTATGCATTATCCCAGAAGATCCTGAAATCCCTTGCCTTGGGCTTAAGTCTTGCAAATCTTCTTACTGTCTCATCGGAATATGAATAACCCTGAGGATTGGAATACTTGGGAACACACCAGATGCCCTTGATGCTCTCATCCTCCTCCACAAGACACTCAACCGTATCCATAACGGGACCTGTGGGCGTCATATCCACGGGGATCATATCTATACCGAAATACTGAGTGATCTTAAAATGCCTGTCATAACCCGGAGTTGGGCACAGGAACTTAACCTTATCAAGCTTGCACCAGGGAGTATGTCCCAAAATGCCGTGAGTCATGGCACGGGAGATGGTATCGTACATTACGTTCAAGGATGAATTGCCGTAGATTATGATATCATCGGGATTATTCTCCATCATATCCCCGATAAGCACCCTTGCTTCCCTGATACCGGTGAGCATACCGTAATTACGGCAATCGGTGCCGTCCTCACAGGTCATATCTGCTCCCGAATAAAGAGCATCCATCATTCCCATAGAAAGATCAAGCTGCTCCTTACAGGGCTTACCGCGGCTCATGTCAAGATTAAGATTAAGATTCTGGAATCGCTCATACTCCTTTTTAAGCTTATCGAGCTCCTCTAGCATCTCACTCTTGCTCATCTCTTTGTATTCTTTCATGATGCTCTCCTATCTTCTTGGATGTGCTTTTGCGTAGACTTCCCTTATATGATTGTGACTGAGTGTCGCATATATCTGAGTTGTTGAGATATCAGAGTGTCCGAGCATTTCCTGTACGGACCTGAGATCGGCTCCGTTCTCCACGAGATGGGCCGCAAAACTGTGACGCAGGGTATGAGGAGTGATATCCATCTCAATACCTGCCTTCTTGGTATAGTACTTTATAAGCTTCCAAAAGCCCTGTCTGCTCATGGGCTCTCCGGACATATTTACGAAAAGAGTCTTCTCATCACCGTTGGCGATGAGGGCATCTCTGGCATGATCCAGATAATTCCTGATGGCATTCCTTGCTTCTATGCCAAAGGGTATCACCCTGTCCTTATGAGGATCGTGGCAGTCCACATAGTTCATCTGGAGATTCACATCCTCGACCTTAAGAGTGATGAGCTCGGTAACTCTCATCCCTGTAGCATACAGAAGCTCCAGCATGGCCTTGTCCCTGATATCCTTGGGAGTGTCTCCCGAAGGCTGGTTCAAAAGCCTTACCACCTCATCCATTGTCATGATCTGGGGAAGCTTTTTCTCGATCTTGGGGGCCTTCAGACCATCAGCGGGATTCCCGCTGATCTTACCCTCCTTCTCAAGATAGGAATAAAACGCTCTCATGGAAGCGATAGCACGCGAAACAGAGGCCGGTGCGGCCTTGTTCTCCTCACTATTATTAACGTAGTCCCTGAGAATCTCCGATGTGACCTTGGATGGATCCGTGATGCTCTTGCCTCTCAGATACGTCTCCATCTTCTTCAGGTCCCTCTTGTAGGAAAGCTCTGTGTTCTTCGAAGTCTTTTTTACGTTATGTAAATAGTTTATGAACGCTTCGATCTCTTGTTCCATGTTCCTGAATTATTTCCCTCTCCAATAAAAAGCAGCACCATAAGGCAACCACTCAGACCATTATAAAGAGTTAAAAACAGAAAAGCAAACCCGATTTTTGGCGGAAACAGGTGATAAATCACCACTTTCCGGTAAAAATCACAACATGTCGCCTCGGACCAAAAACCACGTCACAACATGTTGTGAAATAAAAAAGTTTACAATTTTTTTCCGATTTTATGTTAATTATTTATGTTGAAGCAAACACCCCCATATCAGGGGGTGTAACAGGTCCTGTTAGTGTGAAAAACGAGTGGATTTTGATCTACTACAGGCAGTATTTTCCGTAGTAGGACATGATGGAGGCTATGGTTTTGGAATCCCTGATATCTCCTGCATATATCATGTCCACAAGATCATTTATCTCGAAAGCTTCGACCTCTATGAATTCATCGGGGTCAAGATGCTGACTGGTCGGCCTCAGGTTCCTTGCGACATAGACCTCGATCTTCTCGTCGCAGTAGGCTATGGCTGTTTCGATGGTTATAAGATGTATGAGCTCATCGTCGGTGGTATATCCGGCCTCCTCCTCAAGCTCCCTCTTTGCGGTATCGTAGAAAAGCTCATCCGTACTGTTCCGTCCGCCGGCAGGTATCTCCAGTGTCACCCGGTCGATAGCCTCCCTGTACTGACGTACCATCAGTATCTTATTATCCGGAAGAACCGGGACAACGGCAGCAGCTCCCTTGTGCAGGCAGGTGATATACTCCTCCTTGTTTCCGTTGGGAAGCTCTACTGTATCCTTGCAATACTGAAATATCCTGTTGGTATCAACGACCTTGCGGTCTACACGTTTGAATTCTTTGATCATGCCAAAGGGTCAGCTCCTGTTCTTGTCATATATTATCTTCAGTCCCTTGAGCATGAGGTCCGGATCGTATATTATCTTATTCTTACAGTGAGGTATGATAACTGAAGCCAGACCGCCGGTGGCCACCACCGTCATATCGCACCCTGCCTCCTCCTCAAAGCGCTCGATCATGCCGTCAAGCCTGGAAGCCTCACCGTAGATGATACCGCTCTTGATGGCATCCATGGTATTGGTGGCTATCTGCTTCTTAGGTGCTCCCAGCGATACTCTGGGAAGAAGGGATGTCCCCGCGGCCAGTGCCTCAACAGATACATTGACACCCGGGAATATGGCGCCTCCTATGTAGGTACCTTCCTTATTCGTCACAGTCACCGTGGTTGCGGTACCCATATCGATGACGATATTGGGAACTCCGTACAGATTCATGGCAGCCACGGAATCTACCACCAGATCCGCACCCATGGTGGACGGATCGTCCAGATGGATATTAAGTCCCGTTTTAAGACCTGCTCCTATAACAAGAGGCTCACAGTTAAAAAGCTTCCTCAGTGCTGTCTTTACTATATGCGTCAAAGGCGGCACCACCGAAGCGATGATGGCCCCTTCTATACTGGATTTCTGTACATCATGCAGCTCCATTATGGTTTTGATGATAACTGCATATTCCAGATCGGTCTTGTTTATATCGGTGGATATCCTCTCCGTGAAAAAGATCTCGTCACCGTCGCCAAGACAGCCAACAACTATGTTGGTATTACCCATATCAAGCGCTAATATCATATCTTTATTCCTTTATTTTATTTGGATTTGCGGACAGCTATGATCACACGGACTATGACAGGGACCAGGATCAGATCGATCACCAGCTCCACGAGGAAATTAATACCTATCAGACCGCCGAGTATGTAGGCATAGACACTGTCATATCCCGCACCTACTCCCCAGCCTGTGATGAGATCCTTGAAGAAAAGAAGGACTCCGACGCAAAACAGGCCTGTATTGGTAAGCGGAGCCACTACAGCCGCCAGAACAACGCCTATGGCAAGATTCTTCTCGGCAAGACCCGAGGATACAACGCCTGCGGCATAGCCTGCCAGAGATCCCTTGATCACCACGATAAGCACAGTGGCCACCGGGTTTTCGGTGAGCATCATCGCTCCGCCGGGATCGGCTCCCGATATGACCGAGAAAAGAACTATGGCAGAGAATACAAAGCCGAGTCCCAGACCTGTCACAGGGCCGAATAAAACCGCTCCGATTATGATCGGCACAAGTGAGAGAGTGGGAGTAAAGGGTCCGAAATGGATCCCGCTTCCTATTGTCTGCAAAACTATGATCAGTGCCACCAGCACTGCAGTTCCGACTATCTGCTGTGTTCCTGAATACTTCTTTTCCATAATATCTTCCTTTCTGCTGACATTCCAGACGGATAACCCGTCTTCGGATACATCGCCCGATGAAATATATCACCTATATACACATTTGTCCATAGTTCAAATGGTCTGTTCTATCTTTTTTATGAGATCTTCCTTCTTGACAGGCTTCACAAGGAATCCCGAAGGATGCAGATTGAGGCAGCTCATGACCATCTCTCTCTCCGAATTGCCGGTCAGGAATACAACCGGGGTCCTTTTCAGATCCGGCATGTTGCGGATAAGCTGCAGGGTCTGCGGCCCGTTCATCTCAGGCATATAACAGTCCAGCAATATGATATCCGGTTTCTGTTTCTCCAGGAATTTCAGGGCAAGCATGCCCGATTTGACGCAATTCACCTTATAGTTTTCTTCAAGATAGGATTTGACCAGCTTAAGAGCCACAGGATCATCATCAACCACGAGGACACTGCTGACCTTCTCGGAAGTTGCGCACAGCCTGTCTATGGCAAGCCGTATATCCGTATAAGATGATGTGGTATCGATAACCGCATCGGGTCCCGGCTTTACATGCATCTTGAAAATATTCACATCATTTTCATCAGCTATCAGAAGAAGGGGCACATGCAGAGTATCCTCGTTCTCTCTAAGGTCCATCACTCCGAAAAGCTTTGTCCTGGACAGCCCCTCTGCGTATACGACTATACAGTCGGGTATGCCTGCCTTCATCTCACTCAGAAGATTACCGTTGGTCATGAGTATGCCCTGGGTCCTGTAGGTGGACTCCATGGCATTCACAAGGTCATGCATCTTCTGTGTACTTGATGATATTATAACGATCTTGCTCATATATTTGAAATCTCCCCTGTTTTACCTCTGTATTTATATGCGGTATTCCTATATAAGTATTGACAGTGTACTCCACATTGTATCACAAATCTATATCAACATCATAGACCATGTTCTCTTTGTCACGTTCTTTGTCTCTGTCCCGGTTTTTCCTCTCTTCTATCCTGACACCGCTGACGATAAGCCTGTATGCATCGTCATTAACGCAGGTGGAAAGAGTTACCACATGATCATCAGGCTTTATCTCGGTCTCATCCCTTACGTAATTACTCCCGGTCAGATAAGTCGACACAAAGCCCGTAAGCTCATCGGAATCAGGGCCAAGTATGGTATACAGATCACTTTCCGAGGATATGAGCTTGCAGGAGAAGATCTTGTACCTGTAGGTATAGTCCGGAGTGATTATCTGGAAATACTGATGATCCTTATAATAGCCTTCCTTTGTCCTGTAATACCTGAGTTTCCCGAACATGGTAAGGTTCTTCATGTTATGGCCGTAGATCAAGGCATGCCTGTCATCCATTTCGGGATCCGACCTGTAATCGAGGAAGATGGATCCCGAGCCCAGATAGGTACCCTTATAGCTCTTCCTTAAGTATTTATCATTATCGGGCCCTTGCAGTATGGGGTAGCTTATCAATCCGTCCTCAAAGTATATCCAGCCCTTCACCTCATCATTGATGGCCCGCATCCCGTCAAGATTGACCCTGATGGAATTGGAGGAAAGGGTGTCCTTATTGTCCAGGAATTTCCCCCTCTTATCCACCTTATTCTCCGATACCTCGTTTGACGATGCAGATACAGGTACGAAATCGTCGGAATATACCACCTCAACGAATTCCCTGCTGGTGGCATTGTAGAAGGTCGTGGTGCGGATATAGCCTATAAAGCCGTAGATTATCTGCACTATGGCAATGCCCGCCACAAGTGCCCCTACAGCTACTGCACCAAAAAGAATGAGGCGGTATATGATCCGCCCCACTCTTGGAAAATCCTTATCATCGTCCTTATTCGTCAACGTCATCGTGCGTGTCCTTCAAAAGAGTTACGGAGCTGTAGATGATGGTCCCTCCTATCAGCACGAAGTACAGCCACTTCAGGAAGGAGAAATCGTCTCCGGTCTTAGGTGACTTGCCGGATGTTGTGGTGGATCCGCCGC
>CAMOIV010000106.1 GCA_946616305.1 uncultured Lachnospiraceae bacterium
CAGGAGGATAAAGAGTCTTGAGCCGGTAAATATGATAACCGAGGAGTAAAAAAATAAAGAGTTGTATCTCATGAAAAGATGTTACAAATGACGGATAACTTGGCGTTTCAGAGCATGGATAATTATGTTATGATTGAAATATACTGTACACCTGCTTTAAGAAAGATATGAGGTGCTTCATGAAAAAAACGAAAGGGGTAGGTATTAAATGGAGGATGCTGGGTGTTATCCTCCCGGTAGTGGTGATCGCACTTGTTGTGGTAACAGTAGTAAATGCAGTTCAGTCAAAACAGTCAATTATCGAACAATCGGATCTTTATCTTCAATCGGAACTCAAGGCAAATATCAGCGACATAGACGGCAAACTGGAAACGATAAGAACAACGGCAGAGAATCTGTCAATCATTGTCGGAGAGACCTATACCGGCATGGATATGAGCGGGTATAAAAGGATTTTTTCTGCAACGGTACTGTCAAATGACCTTATCCTTGGCAGCGGGATATGGTTTGAGCCCAAGGTGTATCAGGGCGATGCAAATTATATCGATCAGGATTATGTAGGTCCCTACTGGTACAGGGACGGCAGCGAGATCGTGGAGGACTGGGAGTATTCCAATGCCGAATATGACTACTTCTCACAGGAATATTATACAAATGCAAAGGCAATGTCAGATCTGCATGCGGTGATCACGGATCCTTACTATGATCCTGCAAGCGACAGTGTAATGGCATCCTGTTCGGCTCCCATATTTGCGGAGGACGGTTCATTTATCGGATGTATCACAGTGGATATAAGCCTTGATACCATCACCGAGCTTGTCGGAAGTATACGTGTGGGAGAGGGCGGAAGAGCAGTGATGCTCGCCTCTGACGGTACATACATCTATACACAGGATGAGACCAAGGTGCAGCAGGGAGAGAATATCTCGTCCGAAACGGGAGGAATAGGTGCAATAGGCAATCTGCTGCTTTCTTCTGAAGCAGGTGAGGCGGAGTATGTGGACGGGGGAGAGACTTTTGATGCGTTCTTTGGTGCAGTGCCTGAAGTGGCATGGAGACTCCTCATTGTCATACCTCAGTCGGAGATATATGCCCCTGTCATGCGCATGACCATGATATCCGCAATGATCTGCGTGGTGGCTATCATCATTTGTGTCATACTCATATTTATGCTTGCGACTTCGGTGGCAAAGGCCATCATGGGAGTTAACAGTTTTGCAAAGCAGCTTGCGCAGGGTGATTTCACCGTAAATGAGCTTGGCAGCTCAAGAAAAGACGAGATAGGTGAGATGAGCCGTGCTTTAGACGAGATGTACCGCAGCAACAGCAGTATCATAGGAAATATATCGTCGGAATCGGGTAACGTGAATGACGCATCCAGTACGCTCAGCGCAATGAGTGAACAGCTCTCGGCCGAGTTTACCAAGATCAAGGAAAACATGGATGTAGTAAACGATGCGATGATGTCTACGGGTGCTGCGACTGAGGAAGTGTCAGCATCCGTGCAGGAAGTAAATGATTCGGTACAGGGGCTTGCAGCCGAGACGGCAGAGACAGAAAGACAGGTAAAGGAGATCACCGCAAGAGCCCTTGAAATACAGAAGAAGAATCAAAAGGCTCATGACAATGCAATAGAGATCACGAATATCAGAAGGGCTGAGCTTTATGAGGCTAATGAAAAGGCCAAGGTGGTCAGTGAGATATCGATGCTTGCGGATTCTATAGCAGCCATAGCAAGTCAGATCGATCTGCTCTCGCTCAACGCGTCGATAGAGGCGGCAAGAGCGGGAGATGCCGGAAGAGGCTTTGCGGTAGTCGCATCCGAGATCAATAACCTTGCTGATGAGACCAATAAGGCCGTAGAGCAGATAAAGGCTACTATAGAGAGTGTGCAGGCTGCATTCAAGGATCTGTCGGATGGAAGCAACAAGCTTTTGGACTTTGTCACGGATACAGTCACACCGGACTATGAGAACTTCGTATCGGTAGGAAAGCAGTATGGAGATGATGCCGAGCTCTTCGGACAGCTGGCCACACGCATACAGGATATGACGGATAATATAAAGCACTCAATGCGTGAGGTTAATGATGCGATACAGAGTATAGCTGAAAGTACGCAGGAGACCGCAAGCCACAGCGCAGATGTAACCGGATCCGTGGACAGTGTCGCCGACGCAGTGGACTCCGTAGCCACACTTGCTACAGACCAGCAGCAAACGGCAAGTAATCTGTCGGATATCGTGAGCCATTTCAAACTTAAATAAAGGAGGATGAAAATGGATATCAAGGAGATCCTTGCAAAATGCGATCATACCCTGCTTAAGCAGGAAAGTACCTGGGAGGAGGTGCGTACGATACTGGATGATGCAAAGAAGTATCATACCGCATCTGTTTGTATTTCCCCCTGCTTCATAAAAAGAGCTAAGGAATATGCCGGAGATGAGGTAGCGCTGTGTACCGTAATCGGGTTCCCGAATGGGACTCATACCACTGCCAGCAAGGTCTATGAGACAGAGGATGCGGTAAAGAATGGGGCCGATGAGATCGATATGGTCATCAATATAGGCGAGCTTAAGGCGGGGCGCGACGAATACGTGCTGGATGAGATCAAACAGATCAGACAGGCATGTCCCGGGAAGATATTAAAGGTCATCATAGAAACCTGCCTCCTGACAGATGATGAGAAGATCAGGATGTGCGATATAGTGACCAGGTCCGGAGCTGATTATATCAAGACCTCTACGGGCTTTTCGACAAACGGTGCCACATTTGAGGATGTGGAGCTTTTTGCAAAGCATGTGGGAGAGGGTGTTAAGATCAAGGCAGCGGGCGGTATCTCAAGCATAGAGGATGCGGAAAGGTTCATAGAGCTTGGCGCATCAAGGCTTGGCACCAGCAGGATAGTAAAGATAGTCAAGGAACAGGGGCTTTGGGGAGATCAGGATAAATGAAGGTAGTAGAGAACACCTGTCCGTCGTGCGGCGCTCAGCTGAAGATGGACAGGCTGAACCGCAAAGCGCACTGCGATTACTGTGGCGGTGATTTTACCCTCGAAGAGGTCATGAACGAGAGTGAGATACGTCATGAGGAAACACAGAAAAGGCAGGAGATCGTAAGAGAGAGGCAGGCTGCCTCAAATGATGATACAAACTACGGCATAGCAGCGATCATGATGGTGCTGGATTCCATACTGGGAGCCGCTAAAAGGATAGTATTCACCGCGTTCGTACTTGTACTGCTCATTATTATAGCGGTATTGCTTGTTAGATTTATGTAAACCTAAAGCTCCCGTCGCGGTTTTGTTCCACAAGGACCATTTTCTGGGAGCGTTTTTTTCGCTGGACCTTCCGGATCATGTATTTCAAACCCTTTGGGAAATGATCCATACCGAATTGTTTAAGGGATACGAAGAGGAGTTTTCTTTTTAACTCCCTTCCCTCGGGCTGGGGGATGTCGTATCTCTTTCTTATATCCATACTTTCAAGGTAGGTGTCCTTGAGCTTAAGGGTGGAGACTCCTGTCTTGGAGATCATTGCGATGACTGTATCGCTGTCCGCAAATACCTTTCCTATATGGTCGCATTTCAGGAGGAAATCGTAATCCGCTCCGATCCTCAGGGAAGTATCGAATGGGTAGGATGTAAGCAGGCTTCTCCTGGCAAATACCGTCTGGTGGGAGAAGGGCATGCGCTCTCGGATAAGATCGGGATGCTTTGGATAATAATAGAATTCACCGTATTCCTCCTCTATGGCATCTCCGTAGATAAGGTCGACTCCTGCATATTCTTTGCCGTTAAATACAGAAGACAGCACATTTTCGTCAAAGAATCTGTCTCCCGCATTCATAAAGATCACCCATTCTCCCGAAGCTTTTGACACGGCTTTATTCATGGCATCATATAAGCCGTTGTCCTTATCGGAGATCAGAGTGACCTGTATTCCCTTTTCATCGAATTCATGCTTTGTTTCATTTATGATATCCAGAGTGCCGTCGGTGGAGGAACCGTCCTTTATTATGTATTCGTAATCGGTACGGTTTTGGATCAGCACCGATCTCATGGTATCCCTTATGGCGTCCTTTTCGTTGAAGCATATGGTTATCACGCTTATCAAAGCTGACATATCAACCTTCCTTTAGTGAGATTATCCGCTCATACAGCGGCCTGACAGTGTCTTCGTACCTGCAGTTATCGTATATCTTCTCTGCGATCTTTTCAGCGATGCTGTTCCAGTCTCTGTTTGAAGAGGTGACCGTTCTTATCTCTGATGCCAGGGCATCTATATCATCTACATCAGTGATGGCCCCTTCCCCAGTGAGAGAGATGATATCCCTTGCGGCAGGGACTCCCTTGGTGGATATGATGTAATCACCGCAGGAAGCAGCTTCAAGCAGGACTATGCCGAAGCTTTCATGCCTGGAGGGGAAGGCGAAGATCTTTGCTCTCCTGTAGAGATCCCGCAGCTGTTCTCTGTCCTTTATCTCACCCTCGAATATGATATCCGGATCATCCGGGCAGGGATTTATGAAATCTTCTGCGACCGGGCCTGCAAGGTGAAGCTTGTACCCGCAGGAGGACTTATGGAAGGCCTTGATCAGTGTATCCGTTGCCTTGGCGCTTGTGCCAAGGTTCCCCACCGTAAGTATGATATCCTCCTTCTTCATGTCCCTCTCGGGGGCATCGTCTCTGGTGTAATATCCGTTTGGCAGAAAGAGCATCTTATCCTTATAACGCTCCCTCAGCTTCATATACAGGTCCTTTGTCTCTACGGAGATGATGTCCGCATGCATCATGGTAAGGCGCTTTATGAGCCCCTGAGGGTCCTTATTCATCAGGCGTTCGTAGCCTGCATCATCCATATCCAGCTTCAGGTAGATCAAAGAACCTCTGCGCTTTATGATCCTAAACAGAAGGGAGTTGTACCAGGATTGGAGATTGAGGTGGTAAATGTTCAGGATGTCTATCTTTCTCGCATTTTTAAGGAGATACAGGAACCCCTTTCCATTTATGAACTCTATCTGAAGTCCCGCTACCTCATCCTTGAGGTAGTCGTAGCTTTCATCATTCTTTTTTGTTACCATCAGACAGTCGAACCCGTGATCCCTGTGGAGTACGTAGGGTATCATGCCCACATCCTTGGTGAGATTGACGTTTTTCAGTCTGGTGAAAAGAGTAACAAATAACATTGCCTGGCTCCCGGATTGCTTTTATAATGATAGCCATGAGTACGGCTATCATCATATTAAACTATAATGACGGAGAACGCACGTCAAAACTTGCTCAAAGGATCGCGCCCTATAAAACAATAGACCATATCATCCTGGTTGACAACGATTCTGCAGATGATTCCCTGGTGAAGCTGGAGGCGGCCAAAGAGGCCTTCCCCGAAAAGACGGATATCTGCAGGGCCAAAACCAACGGAGGCTATGCCAGGGGCAATAATCTCGGGATAAGGTACGCTATCGACAGATATCAGCCGGATCATATCTTTGTTGCGAATCCGGATGTTTTCTTTACAGAGGATGTGGCTGCAAGGATGATAGAAGTCATGGATGGCAGAGAGGATTGCGGTCTCGTGGCACCTGTAGTAAAACAGGGCAGGAATGTGTGGGATCTTCCCGGATATGCAGGCATCATAGAGAGCCTGTTTCTTATTTCCTTTAATCTGCGAAAAAGGCGGATAAAGAAGGAACTGATGTCCTCAGGGATAAGCGTATGTAAGGCCGGGGTTTTGGAGGGATCTTTTTTTCTCCTGTCACGCAGGGCGTATGAGGAGGCCGGAGGCTTTGACGAGAGGACCTTTCTGTACGCCGAGGAAACCATTATGGCCAGAAGACTCTTGGATAGCGGCTACAGTGAATATGTCATAACCGATATGACCTACGATCATCTGCACTCTGCCAGCATCAGGAAGAGGTATGCCTCCTCCAAGGCCAGAGCCTTCCATCATTTCAGGGACAGCTTCAGGATATACAATAAATATTATCTCCACACCGGACCCGTAAGGGATATGATCTTTGATATCTGCTGGGGCCTGGGATATGTCGAGAGAGTGATATATGACTGGGTGATGAGGCTTGCCCACCGATGAGGGTGAACTATGACGTGGCGATGAGGTATGCCCATCCATGAGGCTGAGCTCTATATATTGTAGTTGACATAAGTTTTGGGGTTGACATAATCAAAATGTTGTGGTATATTTCTCAAAGGTTCAGCAAACAACAGGGTAGATATTATCTTTGTTTTGTTGTATACTTGTAAAGACTTTTGAAGTCGATTTTTTGCTTGCTTGTTTTATTCGACCGAAAAGTCTTAGTTGGGGTCATAAGATGACCAATTTGCTCTCCACCGTCCGGTCAACGTGTGGAGAGTTTTTTCTTGTCCAAGAGGGATTCTGTCCGAGAGTCTTTGTGCGTGAAGCTTTCGCTTTTTTTGAACCATTGACCGGGAGTTTTCTTTTGAAGTCTTTTTTTCTGAGTCGGCCGGATCCATAGCATATTCGCATATTTGTATATTTGTATATTTGCATATTTG
>CAMOIV010000107.1 GCA_946616305.1 uncultured Lachnospiraceae bacterium
TATCTTTTTTTCATTAACGTTCATTTTGCCAACCCTATGATCTGCCGATCGATCACCATGTATATCTTATTATACGATGGTTTCGGCGGTATGGCCAAGCTACCCCAGGATCTCCCCCTTGTTAACACTCAGTTCCCCAAGGCCTGCAAGTATCTCCTCACGATACTTTATCTCCTGCCTGTCCTGAAAACCGATAAAGAGGACCCTGTCTATGGCCTCGCTGTCAAAGAACAGCATCTTATCCTCTGATGCTATACCCTCCGGATAGAAGCATCCCGTATAGTCATAAACATGATCGTTCCCCGCGGGGAATACAACTCTCCCGCATATCATTACATAATGTTCACCCTCTGTAAGCTTTACTATAGAGCCGCAGGGCAATAGATCCTCATACATGTCGTAAGTCCCTCCTTAAGACAGCAACGGTTTACTCTCTTTCTTATTCTGTGCCTTCTGCGCCTTCTCCTGCTCCCGCAGTTCCCGAAGCTTTTTCCTCTGCTTCCTTCGATTTCTCCAATTGGCAAACTTCTCCTTGAGTCCGGTCCAGTCGATGCTTATCTCAAAGCCTGTGCCAAGCCCCAGGGATGCACTTAGTCCGAAGGATAGATGGCCGGTGGTTGCCGTAGCCTTCACCGACGCGCCTATGGAAAGGGCATTTCCCATAACCCTTCCGCCGATACGGACTCCGAAGATGGTGATACCGCCTCCCACGCTGCCTTCAAAAACCGCAGCCTTTGCTGACAGCCTGGCAGTGGCGCCAAAACCTTCCTTCAGCTGGCCTCTGTCATCCACGTGGCGTATCAGTCCCACTCCTGCCTGTGCTGCTGTCGTGGCATAGCCTATGTTGCCTTCACCTCTTGCATCGGCCTTGAACCAGTCCTTACGATATCCTCCTGAGATCTTGGCCACGCCGCGTGCACCGTATGCAGTAGCGCTTGCTGACGCATAGACCTTGTTCTGCCACAGCATACCGCTGGTTATGGACAGCCCCACATCCGCAGCTCCCTTGACGGTGCCGCCGCTCACATGGGCTCCGACGGAAAAGTTCCCGCGTTTATTTACAAACCTGCCGCCAAGCTTTACTACACGATACTTGCCCAGCGCAAGGTTGGTCTTTACACCCGCAGCCTCCATAGCTTCTCCGCCGATCTTGCCGTACTTTGAATTGGAGTCCGAGGAACCTATCTTCCACTTTTTGCTCTTTATATAATCCCAGAAGCCTTTTTTCGTGTAGCCTCTCTTAATGCCGCCGATATCATAATATCCTGTGTTAAAGGAAAAGATCCCGTTCTTATTCTTTCCCGGTATCTTCTTTTCATAGGTGGTCACCTTACGTCTGGTACTCTCAGCCTTTCCGGCGATACCGTACTTCTCCATCTTTTTTATGGTGATCCAGGCTTCCAGCATACTCTTTTTGCTGTCATATTCCACCCCCGGCTCAAGTCCCGTAAGCTCCTTTTGTATGTCCTCAATGCTCATGTCTCTTAAGCGGGAGCGTTTTTCCCGATCAAGGTTCAGGTACTGGGGGTTGATCAGGATCTTTGCCCGCGCATCCATATACCTTCCCTGCATCTCAAGGAGATTGATCTTGTCCGACATCTTTTCAAAGGTTGTCACCGTCATCCTCATGGACTCCAGTGTACGCAAAAAGGCAGAGGGATCATTGTCCCTGATCTCCTCAAGCCTTCTGTAGCTCTCCACTGATTTGCATATGTTCAGCCGGTATTTCTCATAACGATCCTGGAATTCCATATCATTTGAGAAACCCATCACATCTGCCCGATGGAGCCTGACCCCTGCTTCAATGTCCTTATAGCGGTATTTGTCCCACTCTTCTTCATCAAGGGATTTCCGGTATGACATCATATCAAGCGTCACGCTTTCATGCGTACTGACCATGACAGTATGCACTTTTTTGCGCTCGAGGAGCTCCTTGTCCATACGGGAGAGTTCATCCAGGGTTACCTTCCTGTTGTCCATCCCTATACCTCAGTTTCAGTCTCTGCTTCTACCAGTTCCCCGTCTTCCACCACAAGCTCCCCAAGCTGATCCAGGATCTCCGTACGGTACATCAGCTCGTATTCATCCTGATATCCGATGAAGAAAAGCTCCTCTATGGCTTCTCTGTCAAAGAATACCAGCTCATCATTCTTCCCTATGCCCTCGGGATAGAGACAGCCCACATAGTCATAGATATGATCGTCCGACTGAGCACAGACTATGCGTCCACAGATCATTACATAAGGCTCCACCCTGTCCAGCTTTACCACCGATCCCAAAGGCAGCATTCCCTTGTAATTCTTTTTTGTCTCTTCCATACCCATACTCCTTTATATGCATATTACCCGCCTCATGTTCAAAGCTTCGTGTATCAGTGAAACATGAGCGGCCGTATTAACGGTCATTCGTTCTCTGCCAGCTTTTTAAACTGTTATCCCGGCTGTCACAGGGACATATTATTCCTGTTATTCACGCTTTTGGATCTGTTCCTTACAGCTTTTCTGTCCTTTGCCGGCTCTTTACGGGCTGTCGTCTTCTTTTTGACACTCCCCTCCTGCTTCATGAGCCTGCCTATATCCGTACGCTTAACTTCCTTTTGTGCTGTAGCAGCTTTCATGTCCCATACTTCGGACTTTTTATATACAGGCTTCAGGTTCATCAGTTCCAGAGCCATCTTACGGCGTGCCTTACCTGAGGGCGTTATGGGACTCGGGTGTGTGGCAGCATAATTCGTGGCGGCTATCCTTACCTGTCTTAAGAATGCCTCAAACTTTACGGCATCGGCCTTGGTCAACTCACTTGAATTATTCATATATGTGCCGGATTTGAGCATGAAGAATTTATCCGACATCTGACCCAGGGACTGTTTCATCCACTGGAAATGTCCCGTATCCTTCGTAAACCATTTATTCCCCATCCGGTCAAAGTTCTGCTTCAGGATACCAAGACGATCCGACATAGCCTCAATGTCCACATCCACCCTCACGCCCTCATTTACAAAGCTCATGTTTCCGCTTGTTGCCGTGGCATCCACATACCGTATCACATCCTTCTCTTTTGCAAACTGTTTATGCTGCACAAGATCCTTGTTCAGATGTCTGGGGAGTACTTTGGCCCTTTCGAAATAATTCGTTGCTTCCTTGCCTTTTCCGGGTGTGCCAAGCTCATCGATGGTATAATCCTTAAACTTCTCATCAGGTACCACAACTATCTTTCCGTCCCGGATCTTTATATCACCTGTTTTGCTCTGTTCGGCCATATCCTTCTTAAGCTTATCCTGAAGGGTACTAAGTCGTCTGTGACAGGCCTCTTTTTCACCCTTGGTAAAATCCATATCCTTAAGCATCAGATCCAGCTTCTCCGGTGTCAGATCCAGCACCCTTTGAGCTGTTGTCCGGCGCATTATCCTCATATCCTCGGGATTTACCATCTTTTCCTGTGAACTGTTATCGGCAACGGTCTTCTTGCCGAAGGACATATCATTGTCTATGCCCTTGATGCCTGTTATCACCACCTTACCGTCCTTGTCCTTTCCTGTCCGGTAGAGCATATTGGCAATATGACGGTCGGTATTGCCGCAGATATAGTCCAACGCCATCAGATCCGACAACTGATGCTTAAGTGCCAAGGTATCAACGGCACTGTAATCACCGGGTTTGTATGCTTTTCCGATCTCCTCGATCTCATCGCCTTTTATGACCCTGTCTATATCAGTGCCTGATGCCTTTTGCTGGAAGGTTCCATGCTTTATCTCATTACCGATCCTCACTTCAAAGTTTCTGGCCCCTGCGATGATCTTTCCCATACCAAGGTAATTGGCAACGGTGCTCATGGCAGTATTACGTTTGTCCATCCTCTCTCCAACAGGGATGCCGGCGTGATAGTTGTTGGTATGGAAAACACCTGCATAATTGGAAGCCTCATATGTCATGTTCAGTAAGAACTTCCGGAGAGGAACGGTCTCCTCTATCTTTTTATAATCCATCAGTCTGTCCTGAATATCCTTGTCAAGACGGTTAAAGAAGGGATTCAGTACATCCCTCGTAACACCGGGTTTATCGGACAGGTCTTCTATAATGCTCTTGTCCGCCAATGCCATTATATGATCAAACCGGGAGCTGTATGTATCCACCATGGTCCTCCGGTCTTCTATGCAGACTGCCTTTGCGATCCTGTATTCCGCCGAATCCTCCCCGTATTTCTCCAGAGTCTCCTTCTTAAGCCTTTGCATCCTCTTTGTATAGTCCTCAAGAACCTGACTCTCGGTAAAGAATCCCTCCTCTATGCTGCCGTCCTCGCATTTCAACCGTATTGGCATACGTGTGCTCATGGATCCGCCAACGGTCTTTATCTCACCCGGCCTGTCCACAACAGCCTGTATGGTACGTCCCTTCTGCACCGCTTCCAGAAGAGTCTTCTCCCGATCGCTCACACCCATGGATTCATTAAGGGCGCGCATATCCTCCACAACTATACCCCTGAGGGCTCTGACACAGTATGAGCGTCCCATATCATAGCCCTTGTCCATATTACTCTTTACGCTCTTCAGATAATCGTCGCAGGCTTTCAGGAGATTATCATAATGCTGCAGGATAACGTCTATATCCTTGTCTGTGAGATTTCTGCCCGATTCATAGAATTGCTCTGTGGCATGGCGAAGATTTGATGCCATGGTGTTTACCCTGGTAAATTCCTCACTCATTCCGTCAAAGCGGCCGTATACAGCCCCCACATCATTGATGGCGTCATCCAGTCGCACATTGCCGCTTCTTATGATCTCCGGTCCTATATCCGGCTCCTCACTCTCTGCCTTAGGTGCATTCTCCTGCGGCTTTCCTGCTGCCGCAGCCTGTCCGGCCTGTGGCGGCTGCTCCTGCTGTGCCACGGGCTGCTCGTTCTGCACTTCAGTCTGCTGTGTCTGCACAGATTGCTCTTCTTGTGCCTTCTGCAAAGGCTCCTCGGGCTGCTTTTCTTCTGCTGCCGCAGCCTCGACCTTAGGTGCATTCTCCTGCGGCTTTCCTGCTGCCGCCGGCTGCTCAGACTGTGGCGGCAGTTCCTGTACTTCGGGCTGTTCTCCCTGTACTTCGGGTTGTTCTTTCTGTACTTCGGGCTGTTCTTCCTGCACTTCAGGCTGCTGCGGCGCTGCAGGCAGTTCCTCCTGTACTGCAGGCTGTTCCTGGGCCTCCTGTACCGCAGGCTGCTCCTGAGCCGCCCCTGCTGCCTGGGCCCGTGCCTTCATTTCCTCCGGCACATTCCTCATAAGCTTTGAATCCACCTGCTTTGCATGGCTGAACTTCATGCTTATGCCCGGAACTCCCGTAGCTATGTTTATAAAGGCATAGCTATCGGGATTGCTTGCCTCATATGCGGCGGCAGCCTCTACATCCGGCACCTTGTCCACATCTATGATGGTATCCAGCACTACCTGCTTTGTCGGATCGATGGCATCCTGTGCCAGTTCTCTAAAGGTCAGGTTGTTATAAGTGCTGTCCGGCGGCAGCGGATTTCCGAATCTGTTTTTATGCTGCAGGGAGTCCTTATACAGGATCCTGTCCCCATCATATCCCACTATGGTACGATAATGCCCGCCGACTAACATAGCTACAGGTGAATGATGCACATCTATGGCCTCCTTGATGTGCTTTTTCAGAAAATCCTCTGCTCTGTTAAGCTGCGTTTCATAATCATCTTCCTCGGTATAGGTGAACTCCAGCTCCTGCATGGCCTTTCCCGGCAGGAGTTTATGCAGCAGATCCCTCTTTTCGAAGGGATTTGCCACTTCATCGCAAAACAGGATCTTTGCTTCGTCATTACTCAGCCTTCCGGATTCCAGGGGGTCCTTCATCTGCCTGTAGGCCCTGATCTCCTGCTGAGTAAGCTTTATCCCCTGGCTTTGGAGCATGTTTGAGAAAGCCACGGACCAGCATCCGTTTCCGCTCGTCTGCAGTTCGGCCTGCTCTATGGGGATCACTGATCCCTTATTCAACTTCTTCACTCCGACCTGATCCGGCAGGCCGCCTTTTTGTATTCCCTGTGCTATGCCCTCCACCTTTACCACAGACTCTGTCTGCTTCTGAAGGTAATCTATATAGAGCGGTCTGATCCGCTTAAGGTCATCGGCATATACCGTAAGGAAATCCGAGATCTCCTCCACATTTGAGGTGTTCATGATCTCTCTGGGGATCACCCCGTCATTTAGCCCGATGAATATATCCCCGGTTGGTCTTTGGTATATACTGCTGTCCATGGCTCCCCCCAGGAGATAACGTCTGCCCTTTTCCATAGGTCTCCTGACATAGGTTGCCACCGGCAGTGCGCTGCCGTTATTGATCTTAGCCCAGTCATAATAACCGATGTACTGGGATCTGTCAGCGGAATAAGAACCGTTTAAGGCTCTGTCTAAAATATTTCTGCCTTCCTTGTCCGAGGGGCCCTGTCCGCTGTCGATGGCGGCTGTCAGTACTTTGTCCATATCCTGCCTTACATCCTGCGGTATGTCCTCATTTTTTCTGACCCA
>CAMOIV010000108.1 GCA_946616305.1 uncultured Lachnospiraceae bacterium
CTGATCAGAGCTACTGCCAAGAGTATCGAGGAGATAACCGGTATCACAGATACCATCAATGCCATTTCCGAACAGACCAACCTTCTTTCACTTAATGCTTCCATCGAGGCGGCAAGAGCAGGAGAGATGGGTAAGGGCTTCGCTGTTGTGGCAACGGAGGTAGGTGTCCTTGCCAATCAGTCTGCAGAAGCTACCGGAACCATACACGGACTGATTGACGAGGTTACAAAGAACATTGAAAACATCAATAAAATGGCCGATATCTGCGTAAAAGACATGAATGCATGCTTAAGCGGTGTTGAAGGTGCCAATGAGTCCTTTAATCTCATCTACGGTGATGTGGCCAAGGCTACTGACGGTATCGTGAAGATAGCCAACGGTATCGAGAGGATCAATGATGTGGCATCCAACAATGAAGTAACTACCAGGGAGCAGGCTACTAACATAGCTGAGGTTCTGGGTCTTTCCGATATGATCGTTTCAGAGAGCAACAAGCTTCGTACAGAGACCGAGAATATCACCAGTATCTCGGAGAACCTCAATCAGTATTCGGACGAGATCAATTCGGATCTGTCGCAGTACAGCGTCTGATCCGGGCTCTTCCCTGAGGAGGTTTGTCGGAGCCGATCCGGGGCTTTACGTCAGAAAGTATATTTGATAGATTGCGCAGCATCGGGACTTCCCGGTGCTGCGTTTTTATCTGTATACCATGGTCACTTCTTACAGAGGATATGGGTCTGGATTGCAGGAATAAATCAGGCATAGTTTATATATGGCAGCAACGATTTATGGTAAAATGTGATGAGAATGAGATACTGCTTTTGCGGATGTGGCGGCTATCTGCCATGCCCACGTGTTATTTTCAAAGGGGGTAATGATGAGTATTGACCTTAACAAAATGCCAAAACTTGGATTTGGTCTCATGCGTCTGCCTGAAAAAGGAGGGAAGATCGATCTTGAACAGGTATGCAGGATGGTGGACAGTTATCTGAAGTCCGGCATGAACTATTTTGATACCGCATACGTATACCACGGGGGCATGTCTGAGGTGGCTGCAAGGGAGGCTCTGGTGAAGAGACACCCCCGGGACAGCTTCATGCTCGCTACCAAGCTTCCCGCATGGGAGATCAGAAAAGCAGAGGATGTGGAGAGACTGTTTAACGAGCAGCTTGAAAGAGCAGGAGTAGACTTTTTTGATTTCTATCTGCTCCACTCCATAGAGGACGGCTCCAATTACGATACGTATGTAAAGTATGATTGCTTTGACTGGTGCATGAAGCGCAAAGCAGAGGGTAAGATAAAACATTTCGGCTTTTCCTATCACGGAAGCCCCGAGCTTCTTGAAACCATACTGGATGCTCATCCCGAGGTGGAATTTGTCCAGATACAGCTTAATTACCTTGACAGGACAAATCCGGTAGTCCGTTCCGAGAGGCTTTATGAGATATTACACGCAAGAAACATCCCGATCATAGTAATGGAACCGGTCAGAGGCGGTATGCTTGCCGATATGGCACCCGAGATAAAAGCAAAATTCAAGGCTCGCCAGCCGGAGAGATCGGTGGCTTCCTGGGCCCTGAGGTATGTGGGATCTCTTCCGGGAGTGATGACCATATTATCCGGTATGTCAAATGAGGAACAGATGAATGACAACATCGGAACATTCACGGATTTCGAGCCTCTTCAGGATGATGAGATGAGGATAATAAATGAGGTGACGGAGAAACTGCTCGGCATACCCCAGATCGGATGCACTTCCTGCAAATACTGCTGCGACGGATGCCCAAAGGGGATCAGCATACCGGACGTGTTCAGGACAATCAATACTTTGCGCCGCTATCCCGATGACTGGAGGGCCAAGAACTTCTATTCGGGGCTTATAGAGCGGAGCGGCAAGGCATCGGATTGTATCGCATGCGGTCAATGCGAGAGAGTATGTCCCCAGCATCTTCCCATCATAGAATTGATGAAGGAGGCTGCCGGAGTACTTGGGCAGTGATGGGCAGATAAGCCGGTTGGTATACTTAAAACCACGGGCTTAAAGCTTTGGATTAAGACAGGATATATCAGCGACAGCTGAGGGCGGAAATGCTGCATTATATGGCGGGAGTCGGTGAATGATCCGGCTCCCGTATTTATTTGCCATCCCGTAAAAAAAAATCTTTATTTTTCATCGTGTATTTTGTAAAATACAGATATCAGTTTACTGTGTCTACCATACAATTACCATGAAGCTAAAGCACAAACTCATCGGACAATACGCATATCTGATTTCGGTATTTGTTATCACCACAATCGTTGTTGCAGCGATTGTCACTTATTTCGCTCAGATGAATCAATACAGGGATGTCTGCAGGAACAGGATCATGGAGGTAGGAGACTATCTTACGGGGCTGATCCTGGAGGATCCTGAAGACTTTGTTTCCTATAAAGAGTATTATGAGGAACATTATAAGGATATAAGGATACCCTGCGACTTTACCGAGAGCAATACGGCAAAGGACGCATTTTACAGTGCCTTTAACAAGGAGTATCCCGGTAAGACTTTCAGGGTGGATGTGAAGCCTGAAGAGATGTCTGACGAGCTGCAGAACCTTTATTATACATACAGACAGGAATACTGGCTTCTGACCTTTGAGCAGGCCAGGGCATCCTTTAATCTGCCGTATACTTATTTCCTTCTGGTTGATGATAAGACATACTATACGACTTATATGATAGACGGAGAGCGTACAGAGGATACGGAACATCCGGGCTATCTGTATATGGGGGATTCCTACTATGAGGAGCCCGGCGATCATCAGCTGCTCTGGAACACCTGGTATAATGCCACAAAATATGATGATGTGTACGAGTGGGATAACGAATGGGGCAATACCTACAGCTACTATACGCCCCTTGTGATAAATAACGAGTGTATTGGTCTGGTTGTTACGGAGATCAATGTTTCGGATGTAAACGGTATGATACTGCGGAGCACCGGATTTCTCATCCTGCAGCTGGGGATCCTTCTAGTGGTCCTTACCCTGCTGCTCCTGTACATTATAAACAGAAATCACATCAGAAGGATCAATCATCTTTCGGATCAGATCAATGAGTTCTCTTCTACAAGAGCATATGAGACCGTGGAGGCTATAAGGGACTATCCATACGGCGAAGACGAGATCAGGATGCTTGCTGATAACACTGCTGAAATGATCAGGGATCTGCAGATACATGAGGGTAAAGTCTCACAGGCAGCTCAGTTTAAGAGCGATTTCCTCGCAAATATGAGCCATGAGATCAGGACTCCCATGAATGCCATAGTAGGCTTGTCTGAGCTGGCAATGAAGGAAGAGGACAGGGATAAGGAGAAGCAGTATGTGTCCCAGATAAATGCCTCTGCCGATACGATGTTAGTGATCATCAATGATATCCTTGATTTCACGAAGATCGAAGCCGGCGAGATGAAGATCGTGAGCGGAGATTATGATGTAAAGAAGATGGTCCGTGAGGTTGTGGAGGTCACATCCATGGGCATCGGTGATAAGCCCGTGAAGATGAATCTGAACATAAACCCGGGTATGCCTGAAAACCTTAACGGTGACAGCGAGAGGATAAAGCAGGTGCTTGGAAATCTCATATCCAATGCCGTGAAGTTTACCAAGGAAGGCTCTGTCACTATAAATGTGGATTATGACGATGTGGATGAGGAAAATATCATGCTCAGGTTCCGAGTGGCCGATACGGGCATAGGGATCATGAAGCAGGATTATGACATGATATTCGAATCATTCTCTCAGGTGGACAGCAGGCGTAACCGTGAGGCCGAGGGTACAGGTTTAGGGCTTGCCATCACACAGCGGCTTATACAGCTTATGGACGGCACCATAGATGTTGAGAGCGAATATGGTGTTGGCAGTGTGTTTAAGGTGGGGATCCCGCAGAAAATAGCCAAGACATCAACGGAGAAGGAGCCTCATAAGGCAGACGGGAGACTTTACGCACCTCATGCCAGGATACTTGTGGTTGATGACAATACCGTCAATCTCTATGTGGCAAAGAGCCTGCTTGAAGTATACGGTATCAACCCTGCATGCGTGCCCAGCGGTGAGAATGCCATAAAGGCTGCCGGCAGGAGGCAATATGACATTATACTCATGGATTATATGATGCCTAAGATGGACGGCATTGAAGCTGCGGCCATCATCAGGAGAGAATATCCTGCTTATCAGGAAGTGCCCATAATAGCTTTTACAGCCAATGCCATAGAAGAGGCAAGGGATGTGCTGCTAAAAGAGGGTATGGATGATTTCCTGTCAAAGCCTCTTAAGGGCGCCGATCTGGAGGCGATCCTGAGAAAGTGGCTTCCTAAGGACAAGATCCAGTAAACCTGCTTATACGAAAGGATCATCTTATGGGGGAAACAGGCATAGTTAAGACAAATGGTATCGAGATGGAGTATTTCAGGTTCGGTACAGGAGACAGGACATTTGTCATATTGCCGGGACTAAGCATTAAAAGTGTGATAGAGTCCGCGGCTGCCGTAGAGGATGGGTTTGGGTTTATGAAGGATGATTTTACCTTCTACTTGTTTGACAGGAGGATCAATTATCCCAATCCTTATTCCATATACGATATGGCTGATGATACGGCGGCTGTCATGAAGGAACTGGGCCTTAAGGATACATATGTTTTCGGGGCTTCTCAGGGCGGTATGATCGCACTTGTCATCGCCATCAGATATCATGAGCTTGTTAAGAAGGTTGCCCTTGGATCCACCTCGCCCCATGTAAAACCTTGGCAGCGCAAGGTGGTTGATACGTGGATAGAGCTTGCAAAGGCAAAGGACAGGGAGGGACTGTATCAGGAGTACGGTAAGGAGATATATCCCCCTGCTGTATATGAACAGTACAAGGACTTTTTTGGTGATGTTGCAAAGACGGTAACGGATGAAGAGCTTGAAAGATTCGTTGTATTTGCAGAATCCATACCTGATTATGATGTGAGCAGCGAGCTTAACAGGATAGAGTGCCCGGTACTGGCTTTAGGAGCATTTGAGGATCCGGTCCTTGACAGCGATGCTACCATGGAGATCGCGGAGAATCTCGATCACAGACCGGATTTTGCTCTGTTCATGTACAACGGATACGGTCATGCAGCCTTTGACACGGCTCCGGATTACAGAAAAAGAGTATATGATTTCTTTATGAAGGAGTGATCATTATTACAGGCAGGTAAGCATCCTACGAAGTAATCTGCCTGTGGAGCATATCTGTTGGGAGATAGCATTAAGTGTAGGACGGCTGTGGATCGGAAATGAAGCAGTTCGTAAGCTCCCACATCAAAAACGCCTGTTACGAATCATTGCGATACAGCATCTTATCAAGCGGTGCAAAGAGCATCGGATATACCCCGAATAAGAAAAAGACTATGATCAGATATCTTGCCGACCTGACCAAAAAGGCAGGCAGGGTATCGCTGCTTAAGAAATCCGTGGAAAAAGGGAGTTTCAGCAGAGTATTAAGGACCATGTAGGAGGCTATGCCGCCTGCAGTACGTATGAAGCAGGAGAGGGGTCTTTTTGTCTCGCTGAAGGATACATATCTCTCCTCAAAGAGGGCACCCAGGAAGAAGCCTCCCATCATGCCGAGGCCGGTAAAGTAGTCATCTGTACGGCAAAAGAATATCCCCGTCATAGACAACAGAAAAAGTATCAGCCTGAAGAGATTAGTGTTTTTTATCCTGCTCTGAAGGTATGTCATGACTGCCATGCCTGATATACCCAACGCCCATCCCACAAGGATATCAGTGGGATAATGGACTCCGATGGAAAATCTCGATATACCTACAAGGACAGTTATCGCTACCATGGCAAAACGGAACAGGGGGTGCTTTACTATGCGAAGGAGATACATGTAGACAGCGGATGAATCTGCGGCATGAGCGCTGGGAAAGGAGTATCCCTGGGCAGAGACATCGTAAATATCAGCCTTGGAATTGACGGGCTTGAGACACTTTATATCCGGATCAACAAAGTAGGGGCGTTTGCGCAAGGCAACGTTCTTGATCATGGGATTGGCGATCAGAACCAGTAACAGGCCGGTGCCCATGATCTTGGCATGACGTTTGCTGATGCACCAGTACATGAATCCGAATACGATTATCAGAAACAGTTCTTCTCCGAAGAGAGAAAAGAAGCTTAAGAGAGCCTCACCTACGGGACTCATGTGCTGTTGGATCAGCTTTATGAGGGTTATCTCCCAGTCAAAATAAAAAGTATTACCGTCCATATATCCTCGCTACGCCCTTCTTTATCATAAAGTCTTCAATAGATGATACGGCAAATCGAAAAGAATATCTACCCTGAAATGTACGATCTTATATACTGTTCTGTGTACTGTCCGGTGCGATTTCATGTGTACTTACCAGTGTACTTG
>CAMOIV010000109.1 GCA_946616305.1 uncultured Lachnospiraceae bacterium
AATAAAAAACTGCGTACCGGATGGATCCGGTACGCAGTCACTGTTATTGCATAAATCTGTCTGATGATCAGTTCTTTGCCTTCTTTGCCTCTGCCTGTGCCTTGAAAGCGTTGTAAGCTTCAAATACAAGGATGATAGCAAGAATTACCATTGCAAGAGCAAGTACAAGCTGGAAATAATCACCCCATGCTGCCTCACCTGCACCGATCATACCGAACTTCTTCTTGATGGTAAGGATAAGTGAAGTGATGGTAGCAATAAGCATGAAGCCCATAGGAATGAAGAACATCTTGTTGTTCTTTCCTACCTCACCGAGCCAGCAGCATACAGCCAGAAGAGCGATACCTGCAAGAAGCTGGTTAGCAGCTCCGAACAGACCCCAGATCTGTGAAAGTGAAAGACCACCCAGTACGCAGCCGATGATTACCATGATGGCAGTACCAACGATGGGATGAGCAAGACACTTACGGATTCCCGTAGCATCCTTCCATGTAGCTTCATCTTCCTTAAGGAAGAGCTCTGAGAACATGAATCTTGAAAGACGTGTAGCCGAATCAAGAGATGTCAGAGCGAATACTGAAACTGCAAGTGTGAGCAGAGCAGCAACTGTATTGTAAACCGTTGTTCCCTCAGCACCGAACATGGTAGCGATACCTGCTCCGAATGCTGCAGAAGGTGAACCGAAGTCGCCGGCTACATATTTTGAGAATACCATACCTACAGCGATAAGAGATATGATACCCAGAGCGGACTCGATAAGCATTGAGCCGTATCCTATAGCCTTTGCATGTGACTCGTTGTCAAGCTGTTTTGATGTGGTTCCTGTTGAGATCAGTGAATGGAAACCTGAGCATGCACCGCAGGCAACCGTTATGAACAGAGCAGGGAACATGAAGCCGAGCTTCTCATTGTTGAATCCGGTAAATGCCTCAAGCTGGAATGTAGCAGAGCCTGAGAATGCTGAATAGATGATACCGAACACCGCAATGGCCATCATCGCATAAAGAAGGAAGGATGACAGATAATCACGGGGCTGGAGCATGATCCATACCGGGATCAGTGAAGCTATGGCTATGTAGAGACCGATGAATACTATCCATGCAGTTCTTCCCATTGCAAATCCGACATTAAGTCCCAGGATGGTTATAAGGATGATACCTATGATACCTATTGCAGTTGCGGGACCTGTCTTCATTCCACCCCTATTGGTAAGGATACCGTATCCTACTGCCAGAAAGATGAAAAGAACCGAAATGATAGCTGTAGTCTGGTTGTTTGTGGGTCCTGCCACAAATCCGAACTGTCCTGCATCAGGTGCCGTGAAGAAGGTTCCTGCAACGACATTTACGAATGATGCAACGACCAGTATCAGAACCAGAAGAGCAAAGACGATGAAAAGCTTCTGTGCCCTCTTGCCCATAGAGTCCTTTATGATCTCACCAACAGATTTACCGTCATGTCTGATGGAGGCAAAGAGAGAACCGAAGTCCTGCAGTCCGCCGAAGAAGATACCTCCGATTACGCACCACAGAAATACGGGAAGCCATCCGAAAACGGAAGCCTGTATCGGTCCATTGATCGGGCCTGCTCCGGCGATGGATGAAAAATGGTGTCCCATAAGTACTGCAGGATGTGCAGATACATAGTCAACGCCATCAGACTTCGTCTGTGCCGGTGTAGGACGAGAAGGATCGATCCCCCATTGTTTTGCGAGCCAGCTGCCGTATGTGATGTAGCCGATGACCAGCAGAACAATGGCAGCAAGAATAATGAGTAACGCTGTCATAATAATTCTCCTTTTCCTAAGCTAAAAAATAATTTAGATCTATATTGCAAAGAGCTTCTTCAGAACGGCGCCCTGACGGTTGCAGACGACCTTCCCCGAAGCATGCTCATAAGCAATCACTCTCAATTCGCTCCAGCCCCAGAAGGTGAAGCGGTAACTCTTGTAACGGCGTGTCTTTTTTATCTTTTTCTTTGTCTCTTCATCAATGCTGTCCGCTATGATGATAAGGATCCCGTCTGTGTTCCTGTGGTACTGCTTTGCATCCGTGCGGTCAAGGGTCACACGCCAGACCTTCTCAACCATTTCCTCGTACTCATCGGCACCAAGAGCTTCACTGTCGGCAAAAAAAGCATATTCGTTGGAATCCATTTCCGTGATCTTAGCCGACTTAAGAAGGAAGTATTCCTCGCTGTGGGAATTGAAAGCAGCCTCCGCCGCAAAAGGGGGCATGGGATCTTCCCTGTTTATGTCATAATATCTCTCATAGGATCCTATTATCTTTTCAAGTACTTCCTTTTTATCCATCAGATCATGTCATATCTTCACTCTGCCCGGACTCAGATCCTTTTGCTTCGCATATGACCGTACCCTGCTTCACGTCCTCGGTCTTTGCATGCAAGGCAGTGAAATCCGCATCCGGCATCTTTTCCTTCAGAAGCTTCATGACCTCTTCGGCAGCCCTGCGTCCCGGCAGCTGTATCTGGGCAAGCTCTGTCTCGTCCCTTGCTATCACAAGATTCTCGATCTCAAAGTCCCCTGTAGTACAGCAAAGCTTGGCAGGAACAGCAATGACCCTCCTGAATGCCCTGTTTACCGATGTATAGGGCACATAATACTTTTTCAGACCGGCTCTGAAAAACAGTCCGCTCTCGGCGATCCTCAATGTGCCTATCTCTCTTGCGGCACGATACTGGGGATCCAGTTCTGCCGTATCCGCCGGATCGTCGGTCAAAAGAGTAAATCTCATAATTCAATACCCTTCATAGTGAATCTGTAAAAGATCCAAAATACTCTCTGTCTCCCAAAGACCACCCGGTCCGAGATCTCTAAAATGTAATTCGGGAGGAGCACACGCCCTACATCCGTCCTTACGGGATGGAAGCCCTTTTTCTCAACGAGATAATCAGCCAATTTGTCGTCTGTCAGTCTCATAAAGAGCTCTGTGACCTCAAGATCCGAATGATTGGCTCCGGCCACTTCCACCACGATATTATATTTGCCCTTCTGCTTCATATATTCCAGCAGACCGGGCTCGTATACGATATCAAATGCCTTCATGAAATCTCAAAAACCAAGTAAGTATTATACACCCAATGACGTAATAAAGGAAGTGCTTTAATCGTTTAAAGTGCAACAGAAAATCCTTCCCAAGCGCTCATCTGACCCTTAACAGATCCGCTGTTTCCTTTCTCTTTGGCACATCCGGATTCTCAGCTGCATATCCTATGGGAATAAGAGCAGAAACCTTCTCTCCCTCGGGTATCCCCGCTGCCTCTGTTACCTTTGCCTCATCATATATACCGAGGATGACTGTCCCCAGTCCTTTCTCGAACGCTGCCAGACAAAAGGCCTCGGAAGCCAGACCCGCATCAAAGGACTGCCAGTGCTCTCCTTTTGATGTGGACTCCGATCCGTCTCTTTCATATCCGGATCTTTTGTCGACGGTAGAGATTATCATGAGAGCCGGAGCATTGAGGATGATGTTCGTATTCCAGTCAAACCCCATAACGCATTCATTCGCGATCCTGTCCTTTATTTCCTTGTCAAGGATGATATTGTATCTGACAGATTGGGAATTTTTCCAGGAGGGTGCAAAGCGGGCAATCTCCACAATCTCCTCGATCTGTTCCTTTGTAACAGGCTTATCCTCGTATTTCCTTATACTCCTGCGCTCCTTAAGTCCACTGATAAGTTCCATGCAAACTCCTTTCCGTGCCTTGGCACAACCCGACTGACTCCGATACTGACTTTCACTACCGACTTCACTACTGTTTTCTATCTTCTTCCTCTTCTGTCCACTGCGCCCTGTTCGTAGTATCTCTTCTTTTCCTCATACATCATGGCGTCGGACATCTTGATGAGTTCATCGATGGGAAGCTCTGCATTTTCCAGATACAAAGCACCCAGGGACATACTGACATCATTGGTCTTCAGTACCTCTCTCAACTTCTCTATCTTCTGATTCATCTCCTCTTCGCTGATCTTTTTATCAAAGACAAGATATTCGTCTCCGCCCATGCGGTAAACGCTCTCCTCACCGAAAACCTCCACCAGGGATCTTGCGGCTCTCACCAGAAGATCGTCTCCTGCCTTATGGCCGAAGCTGTCGTTCATTATCTTAAGCCCGTTGACATCAAACATGATCACCGCCAGGGACTTATCATCCTTATCCTGTTCACAGCTCTCCATGAGAGCATGACGGTTCTTCAGCCCGGTGAGCTGGTCATGATAACTGACTTCCCTTATCTGGTTTGTCTGGTTTCTGAACTGGAATATGACGCTGAAGAAGAACTCTGCATATCCGATGATGTCAGCCACTTCATCAAGATCGGCCGCATCGATATTGTCCACTCCGTAGAATCCGATGATCTTATTGTTTATCCTGATGGGGCCGGCAACCAGATTTTTGATTCCTCTGTTGTGTATAAGTTCATATAACCCCGGCATTTCCTTACTGCACTTCTCCGGGTCGCTTATTACGACTATTTTGGAGTTTTCCAGGGATTCAAAGAGAGGCTCGATCACTCCCTTATAGGGAACGTCCTGGAAGTTCTCTTTCAGAGGGGTAACGGATTTGTTGCACCATTCAAAGGTATTGTCGTATCGTTCGCCCTTATCCCCCTCAAAGACGTACGCTCTGTCTGCCTGTAATTCCTTGCCGATGTATTCAACGATATTCCTGATGATATGGTCAGGGGTATCGGCAGAGCCCGCATGCTCGATCATCTTGTTTATAAAATGATCCAGGAATAATTCCTTTTCAAGCACCACTTTATTACCCCAGTCAGATATCCTGGTAAACTGTGTGGACACGGCAAGGGCCACCGCTATGATAAAACTGATGGCAAGGTTCAGCCTGTCCATGCCGAAATGCTGCGGATCCTTGATCATATAGGATGCCACAAGAAATGTGATACAGACCACGAGATTGTAGATCGCTATCCTGTAAGGATGATCACTGATCAGAACGGATATGGCCACCAGAGCCAGATTAAACAGTACCGCGTTCTCATTTTTGACCGCGTATACTCCGAGATAACCCAAGACCACGTATACGATGGTAGCCTCCGAATAGACCAGCAGATATACAAAAGCCGTCGGGAGGCTTTTTAACTTCTCTGATAAGATGAGAGCAGCGCATGACAACAGCAGGCCTATAACGAAGATAGACAGATTGTCACGCTTGAATGCAAAGTAGTAGTCTTTAGGTGTGATAATGGTTACTATCACCATGACGGAAAGGATCAGGATCATAAGGAAAGACATGGTCTTTACGGCCCTGTAATTCTGCCGGTCCCTCATGAGCGACACCGGCTTTAGCTTCTCCTTATCATCCACCCCGTATAATAAGACGTTTATGCTTTTATTTGACATACGAATCCCCTTAGACATCTCCTTTGAAATATCAGCATAGATTATACTACACCTTTACAACTGAGTCATCATGCATTGTTTCTTTAACAAAAAAACCTGCAGCATTACGCTGCAGGTTCCACGGACCATTATTATATCTCATGTATCCTCCCAGAACAGTTCATCAAGGGTTTTATGAAGGCACTTACAGATGCTTATACAGAGATTAATGGTGGGATTATAATCTCCCTTCTCGATAGCGCTTATAGTCTGTCTTGATACTCCCACTGCCTTGGCAAGGTCGTCCTGAGACATATCCATACCGGCTCTTGCAGCCTTCAGTCTAAGATTTTTCATATTCAATCCTCCCCCGCTTCGGAAGTCCTGTCAATGCATCGCTTGATGATCAGCTCGATACATACTATGAGCATCATGATTATGACCATGATATTGAGCATCGGAAGACCGAGTTTACCATCCTCCATGATACCTCCTCCCACAATCGAGCCTATGGCAGCAAAGGCATTCAGAGCCAATGCTATGACAAAAATGATGAGATATTTCTTTGGATCATTGTTGAGTCCCCAGTACACGTCATTCCATATGCAATACACACCCAGAACCGTGCAGCCTGCAAGAACGCTGGCAAATTGAAGTACATAATCCTGTATGGGAAGGTCGATCTGTCCTACTGACAGAGTCATCACGATGGCCTGACAGATCACTGTCGTATAAAAGGCATATCTGTACGCCTTGCCCCTTATCTTCTCCTGTCTCTCGTCATATTCGGTCTTAATCCTGTTATTGGTATTGGCCATTTTGAAAAGTACCACTACCAGAACAAGTCCTACCATGATCCCTACAGCAAATCCAAATCCTTTAATACTCATTTGATCTCTCCTCTCCTGTGCCGGAGCCTCCCGGCACGTCTTTATGATATTGTATTATCCTCAGATTCAGCGCGCTCCCCGATGAGTACTGAGAGGACCATATTTCCGGCTTGTCTTTGGCCTTTGGTCCTTGCCTTTTGACCTTTGGTCTTT
>CAMOIV010000110.1 GCA_946616305.1 uncultured Lachnospiraceae bacterium
CAGACACAGGAGAGTGCACCTGCTGCTTCTCAGACAGGGGACCGGAGCAAACCGTATCTGGCACTGGGAGCTGACCTGACACAGGAACAGCTCTTAACGGTACTTTCCGCCATGGGATTGAGCGGGACGGATGTATCGGACTACAATATCGTAAATGTGACAAATGCGGAGGAGCATCAGTATCTTGACTCCTACATAGATCCTGCAGTCATCGGCACAAGATCCCTTTCATCGGTTCTGGTAAAGCCTGCCGAGTCGGGACACGGTATCAATGTGACAACCTACAATATCAATTACTGTACCGTGGGAATGTACAAAAATGCCCTCTTAACCGCCGGAGTCGAGGATGCGGACATAACGGTGGCTGCACCCACCAGCATATCCGGAACAGCAGCCCTGATCGGTGCGCTGAAAGCATATGCCAACATGACAGGTACCTCTGTCAATACCAAGGCTCTTGATACATCACTGAACGAGCTTGTTACCACCGGTCAGATCGAAGAAGCCTTAAACGGTGCATCCAAAGAGGATGTTGAGGAAATGATCGCCTTCATCAAGGCTGAGATAGCAGGCAAGAACCTTAATACAAGGGATGAGATCGATGCTGCGGTAAGGGAGGCCATCCGGGACTATAACGAGATGGAAGGATCCAGCTGGGACCTTACCGAAAGCGAGATAACACAGATAGTGGACCTTATGGTCAAGATAAAGGAGCTGGGACTGGATTATAATACCCTGCTGGATCAGGCGGCGGATATCTATGACAAGTTCGGAGACCAGCTGACGGCAGAGGATCTTGGATCCCTTGCTGCCCAGGGAGTGGTTGAGCAGATCAAGTCTACCGTGGGGACGGTCTTCACGGGATTATACGAAGGAGCAAAGAACTTCTTTACCAAGTTGTTCAGCAGATAAATGGATGACCATTTCACCATCAGGTTCATAGAAAGAGATGAATACCGACAGGCCATGGATCTTTGCTGGAGAGTCTTCTGCCAGTTCGAATCCGGTATCTTCGGCAGGGAAGGCATGGAAAGCTTTTCCCGGTTCATCAATGACGAGGATCTGTATAAGGTATATCTCAACGGAGGATTTCCCGTAGTAGCTGCCTATTGCGGCAGGAACATGATAGGAGTGGCGGCCCTTCGGAGCGGACCCCACCTCTCTTTGCTGTTCGTAGAGGGATGTTATCAGCATATGGGAGTCGGGAGAGCCCTGGTAAACTACTGCCATAACTGGCTTGTGTCGGTCTTTACGGGACTTGGCAATGAAAAGCTTACGGTGAACGCTTCCCCTGTGGGAGCCGAGTTTTACCACAAAATAGGATTTAAGGATATGGGACCCGGGGTGAAGAAAGACGGTATATACTACACTCCCATGGAGTTTTATCTGTAAAGGAGGCACGGGGTATGATAACAAATCAGGTGATACAAAAGGCACTTGATGAATTAAAGGAGATCACCAAAACGGATCTTGCAGTCATGGAGCTGGACGGGACCAGGGCTGCGGCCACATTTCAGACAGAGGACATATCTCCCGTGACCATAAGGTCCTTTATCGATTCGGGAGCAGACAGCGAGGTGAACGGAGACTGCCATTACTACAGAGTGGTGGACGACGGCGTGACAAATTATGTTCTTATCTCCCGGGGCAGCGATGAGATGTCGAACATGGTGGGACGCATGGCACTGTCGGAGCTTACAGCATTATCAGCAGCCTATAAGGAAAGATTTGACAAGAGCGCCTTCTTCCAGAATCTCATACTGGATAACATGCTGGTGGTGGATATGTATAACAAAGCCAAGAAACTTCGTATACCCACTGACAGCAGGAGATGTGTATTCATCGTGGAAACGGAAGGAGCTACGGATCTGGCAGGTACGGATGTATTAAGGTCGGTATTCCCCTCGGGTTCTGACGATCATGTAACGGAGGTGGATGAGAAGACCATAGTCGTGATCAAATCTCTTGACAACAGCGAGGCAGAAGACAAGCAGATAAAGGATACCGCTGAGATGCTGGTGGATACCATGAACACGCAGGCCATGGTCAATGTAAAGGTTGCCTACGGCAAGGTGGTCTCTGATATCAAACAGGTATCCGCATCCTACAAAGAGGCCAAAATGGCCATGGAGGTGGGAAGGATATTCTATCAGGAGAAGGCCATAGTATCCTATGACACCCTTGGCATCGGAAGGCTTGTATACCAGCTGCAGCCCTCTCTCTGCGAGATATTCCTCCACGAGATATTTGGCGATGACATACCCGAGCATCTGGACGAGGAGACGCTCAATACCATAAATAAATTCTTCGAGAACAATCTTAACGTTTCGGAGACCTCGAGGCAGCTTTTTGTACACAGGAACACTCTGGTGTACCGTATAGAAAAGCTGCAGAAGGCTACAGGTTTGGATATCAGGGTATTCGATGATGCCCTGACCTTCAAGATAGCCCTTATGGTAGTGACCTTCATGAAATACATCAAAAACAACGAATACTGATCCTATAGGATGAAGCGAAGGTGCATATAGCGGGGATCGAAAAGAATACTCTTCTGGACTATCCGGGGATGGTAGCCGCCACGGTCTTTACGGGTGGCTGCAATCTCCGGTGTCTTTTTTGCCAGAACAAAGAGCTTGTATGCTCTCCTCCACAGATAGATGAGGAGGAGGTCATGGCCTTTTTGAAAAAGAGGCAGGGCTATATAAAGGGCGTTTGCATAAGCGGCGGGGAACCTCTGATGCAGACTGATCTGACCGGTTTTATGGGCAGGATCAGGGATCTGGGATACAAGGTAAAGCTTGATACCAACGGCACCATGAGCGACGCCTTGGAGGATATCATAAAAAGAGGCCTGGCGGACTATATCGCCATGGATATCAAAACCGATATCCCTCATTATCCCGGGATATGCGGAGGGGAGGATACAGCGGTGTCAGGCGGTACCACTCCCGATATCGACAGTATAAAAAGAAGCGTGGAGCTGATAAAGGGATCGGATGTGGATCATGAATTCAGGACCACTGTGGTAAAGGAATACTATAACGAAGAGATTGCGGACAATGTGGGCAGATGGCTTAAGGGAGCAAAAAGGTATTATCTGCAGGCATTCAGGGATTCGGATACGGTGCTTTGCGGCAGGGGGAGGCTTCACCCTCTTGGCAGAGAAGAGATGGAAAACCTGGCCGGGATAGTCGGAAGATACATACCGGAGGTGGGATTACGTGGGATCTGATATGACCTTGGATGAGAAATATATGAAGCAGGCTCTGAAGCAGGCCGAGAGGGCATTTGACCACGGTGAAGTGCCTATCGGCTGTGTCATAGTGGAGAATGCCACAGGCAGGATCATAGGCCGGGGGTATAACAGGAGAAACTCCGATAAATGTACCATGAGTCATGCAGAGATAACGGCCATAAAAAAGGCGTCCAAATATATAGGAGACTGGCGGCTTGAGGGATGTACCATATATATAACTCTGGAACCCTGCCCCATGTGCGCAGGAGCAATAGTACAGGCCCGTCTTGACAGATGCGTATATGCTGCAGCCTCGGACAAGTCGGGGTGTGCGGGAACACTCCTGAACCTGCTTAATGTAGAAGCCTTTAATCATCAGGTGGCAACGGATAAAGGGATCCTGGAAGAGGAATCCCAGGCGCTTATCAGGAAATTCTTCAAAAGACTCAGGAAAAATCCTGATGAGGATCAGCCTGTCTCCTCTTTTTCTTCCTCCGTAAACGCTTCCGCCGCAGAGCCTTGACGAACACAAGGACATAGACTGTAAGAGCGAAGATCAGAAGATAGAAATTCCAGTTTGTCTTTAATTCCCAGACCGGTCCCTTTTTCCCAAGATAGTAAAAGGACTGTTTTGCATACTCAAAAAACCCCGCGGGGGAATAAGAAAGCCCTTCGTTCATACGCATATCAAATTCCCGCTCATCCGCATCCCCGTTCAGCTCCGGATGATGGGAAGGGTCCTTCAGGATGTACATATCCGCATATCCCAGATATCCGTGGGGATCATCGTTCGAAAGATCCACACCGAAGTATTCATCCTTATCGTTAAACCGTACCATATTGTAGATATGCGAAGCCCCCAGTATCATACGGCAGTCTATCCCGGATTTGTTGCAAAGCAGATATAAAAGATAAGAGAACCCTCTGCAGGTGATAAGACGGTCTCCGTAATATGCCGATACCTGATCCTGATCCTGCAGATCATTGGCTGCGGTCTGATGATCGTAATCAAAGGTATCCGTCAGATAAAGGACGATATCGTAAAACTTCACCCGCTGTGACGCATCCTCGTCATCATAGGTCTCATGGATCTCGTCAAGCATCCTGTCCGTAAGCTCCTCCAGCTCCTCCACTGAGGCAGCGGTGCCTTCCTTGGTTGTAAGCTGATAAGCCGTGTCCCCGATCTTGCTTATCATCCACTGACCTCTGGCATAAAGAGCCATCCCGTCATAGAGATTATCCGGATAATCCATGGAAAACAGCCTTGTCTCAAAATCGGTCCGGTTTTCCATAAGGTCTACCTCGGAGATAAGATCGGCGCAGTCCTTATTCTCGGTAACAAGCTGTCTGTAAGCGGAAAAAACAGGATCCTCCAAGGGACGGGTTGTCGCGGCCTGACACCGGCAGGGGAACAAGGCGGAAATAAGTACTGCTGATACCGCCAGATATGAGGTTTTCTTTAGTAATGATCTCATAGGCAAACCCGAATGATGTCCCGGAAAACAGGAGAAATACAGATATAGATTATAAGACCACAAGGACCTGCTGACAACCCGAGGGGGGAGCATGTTCAGAATAATATACACCGGAATCTGTAGAACGGGAAAGGGTTATGATGTATAATTGATGTCGGTTGGTCATGATACAAAAAGGAGGCATACCATGGCAGAAAATAAGTATAAAGGAACACAGACAGAAAAGAATCTGGAGGCGGCATTTGCAGGTGAATCGCAGGCCAGAAACAAGTATACATACTTTGCTTCGAAAGCAAAAAAAGAAGGTTATGAGCAGATCTGCGCTCTCTTCCTGAAGACGGCGGAAAACGAAAAGGAGCACGCAAAGCTCTGGTTCAAGGAGCTGAACGGCATCGGTGATACCAAGGAGAACCTCCTTGCCGCGGCAGAGGGTGAGAACCATGAATGGACCGACATGTATGAAGAGTTTGCAAAGACAGCGGAGGAAGAGGGCTTCCCGGAGCTTGCCGAAAAGTTCAGGGGAGTAGCTGCCATAGAGAAGGCTCACGAAGAGAGGTACCGTGCCCTGCTTAAGAACATAGAGACAGCGCAGGTATTTGAGAAGAGCGAAGTAAAGGTATGGGAGTGCCGTAACTGCGGGCATATAGTGGTTGGGACCAAGGCTCCCGAGGAGTGTCCCGTATGTGCTCACCCCCAGAGTTTCTTCGAAGTAAGAGAAGAAAATTACTGATTGAAAAAGAGCAACGCATAGCGCATAATCATATTTACAATCACATTAGCGAAAGGAGAAAGAAAGCTATGAAATGGGTATGTCAGGTTTGCGGGTACGTTTCTGAAGGCGATAATCCACCGGCAGAATGTCCGGTATGCCATGCACCGGCTGATAAGTTCAAGGTACAGGATGAGAACATCCATTGGGATTCTGAGCATGTGATCGGTGTGGCAAAGGACGTTCCGGAGGATATAAAGGAGTCTCTTAGGGCTGAGTTTACCGGTGAATGCACGGAAGTCGGTATGTATCTTGCCATGAGCAGACAGGCTATCAGAGAGGGATATCCTGAGGTCGGTATGTTCTATAAGCAGGCGGCCTTGGAGGAAGCAGAGCATGCAGCAAGATATGCTGAGATGCTGGGCGAGGTAGTATCTGCCTCCACAAAGGAGAACCTCAAGGTCAGAGCCGAGGCAGAGAACGGAGCTACCAACGGAAAGACTGCACTTGCAAAGAAGTGCAAGGAGCTTAATCTGGATGCGCTTCATGATTCCATCCATGAGATGGCAAGAGATGAGGCAAGACACGGAAAGGGCTTCTACGGACTGCTGGAGAGATATTTCAAGTAAGAGGCAGTGACTTTTCATATGACATTACGGGGACCGGCTGATATGCCGGTCCCTTTGTAATCGTCCGTATCCCGGATCCCCATATTCTCATGTTCCCATATTTTGTGTTCCAAGGATCCCGGATATCCATATTTTGGCACTTGGGGGGCAGATTGTGATATAATCTCTAAGTGTATGTGAAACGAACTGGGAAGGTATGTTTTATCGCATATACTGTTTTCGGCTTGACGGGAAGAAGGTATTTTCTGCTTGAAGTTTTTTCTCGGCTATGTTACTAGGAAAGTGCAT
>CAMOIV010000111.1 GCA_946616305.1 uncultured Lachnospiraceae bacterium
TTGCAGAGATTATGATCATTGCAGATATTATGATCACGATACGGTCTGCCAGCCATGCTGCGGCAAGCATGTGCCAACACTTTGATGACTGAGGCCGCAATTTGGTGGTATAATGTGAAAATCGCGCATCAGGGAGGACGTTATGACTTTTGAAGCTTATCTTAACCCGGACTTTACACTTGATAAAAAGATCATCTTTCTCATAGCTGCCTTTATAGGGCTGGCTGTGTGTATACTGTTCATCGTCATCGGAAACAGCATATCCACTGCAGGGCTTCCGGATGATATACGGCGAGGGGAGCGTAATACCAGGATACATGACCGTGTACAGAGATTCTATGAGATGATGATCTCTGCCACTTCGGTCATGTCCTTTGCCTGTGCATATGTGATCATCAACCACATCTACAGTCTCATACAGGAGGGAGCAAGCCCCGGGAGATTTGCTCCCCTTGTTGATATCTGGGCTAACGGGCGTGATTTCGTCCTGCTGCTCCTGATATGCCTGTCCTGTGTATTGAACACCTTACTTGACCGCTTCATAATCCCCTTGAAGCTTCTGGGCAAGGATGAGAAGGCGACCATCCGTATGCTGGGAATGTTTTATGTGATCATAATCCTTCTGTATCTTAATGTGATCGGAGACGAGAGCGAGTACAGCCCCGTAATGATGTACTATCTCGGTCTTATGGTAGGTCGTTTCGTTTATTTTGACGCATCCTTTGCAGACTTTATCGAAGCCCTGAAAAACTGCTTTAAGAATTCACCGCTCCTTATAATGGGGCTGGCTTTAACGGGTGCTCTGTGCAAGTTCGGATTCAGTGCAGGATACCTGCTTGAGAGAAATTATTATATCGTGGGAGCCTTCTACACCCATGTGTTCATAATCGCAGCTATTTTCATCCTTCATCACAGTCATATACTGTCTCTCTTTTTCAGAAAGGATGCAGCCGTGGAGGAGGATTATCCCGTTGATGATGAGACTATAAGGGATCGGAGTGCAAGAGGCCGGAGTGCAAGGGGCCGGAGCGCCAGAGGAAAGAGTGCAAGCAATCAAAATCCCGGAGGAAGAAGTGCAAGAGGCGGCATTGCCTCAGGCCGGAGGATCGGAAGAGAGGACAGGCAGCCGGACTATTTAGACGACGAGGACGATTATTACGATTATGAGGAATATGACAACTACGAGGAATACGACGGTCCCGACTATGAAGAAGCGGATGATACTTCGGACTACGACGGATCTGATTACGGCGAGCCCGATTATGACGAGCTTGATGATGACTTCATCTTCGATGATGACAGATGAAACAAGCAACGGACAGGACACCTGACAATATGAATTACGTGACAATATAAGATACATGACAACTCATGCTCCTGCAGCAATAGGCTGCAGGGGCATTATTCATATCTGAGAGCGTCTATGGGATTCATCTTGGCAGCCTTGTTGGCAGGGTAATATCCGAAGAATATCCCCACCGATGCAGAGAATATCAAGGCGACTATGATCCCGTTGTAAGGGATGTCAAAGTCTATGGCTCCGCCTCCGCCGCCCGACATATTGCTCATGATAACAGTGGCCAGGTAGCCCATGCCGACACCGACTATAACGCCGATCAAACCTCCCACCGTACACAGCACTATGGCTTCCACTATAAACTGCATCCTTATGGAGGAATTCGTAGCCCCCAGCGCTTTTCTTGTTCCGATCTCCTTGGTACGCTCCTGGATGGATACGAGCATGATGTTCATCACGCCTATGCCTCCCACAAGCAGCGATATGGCCGCCACCACCGATATGCCCAGTGACATGGCCTGCAGAGACTTTTCCAGTTCCTGAAGGAGGGATGCGTTACTGAATGCCTTAACATTGAAGTTTCTGTTATTGCGATAGTATCTGTCATTCGCATAATCCTGGATCTCGCCAAGAAGCGCATCGGAATCGGTACCCGGCGTAAACTCCAGTACAATACTCTGGTAAAGCTCCTTTTTATGCACCTCCATAAATGAAGTCCTTATGGGAATATACATTTCCGTTGCATCAGAGCCTGACAGTGCGTAGCTGAGTCTTGTATCATCAAACTCATATACTCCAACGACGGTAAAATGGTGGAACTCACCGTTAAGGATGACTGTGATCTCTTTACCTAGGGCGTCCTCATAGCCTGTCTTCAGCACCTCGTCTACCACTTTGTCGGAAAGGACAGCAACCTTTTTGCCCTCCTCCTGATCTTTCACGGTGAACAGCCTTCCCGAGAGCATCTTAACATCGGCCCCTTCCATGGCCTCGTTGTTATTCCCGGTGATGTTTACCTTTACATCCTTGGATCCGCTCTTGATGATCCCCTCACCTATGGAATTTGTAAGCCTATACTCTTTAAGCCTGTCGGAGAATGTATCAAAGATGTCCCGGACCATGTCCTCATCCATCATGTCTTCTTCTTTGACATTCCGGCTCCTGTTGTCCATGAATACCAGCCCTTCTGTATCTTCGTTGCCCTTTTCATCTGATCTTTGCTGTACTCCCAGAGTTATCTGGGTGGCACCAAGGTCTGACATGGAGCTCATGGTAGATGATGTAAGTGCATTTCCCACACTCGTTATGGCGATGACCGAGGCTATACCTATGATGATGCCAAGCATCGTCAGAAGTGATCTTATCTTGTTGGCTCTTAACCCGTTCAAGGCCAGGAAGATATTCTCAAAGAACAGCATGTCCCTTGCCCTCTCTTTCTCCGACTATAAGTCCGTCCGAAAGTGTCAATATGCGCTGGCTTTCCTCCGCAAGTTCCGGAGAATGCGTAATAAGTACTACCGTTTTACCGTGTTTTTCGTTGAGTTCATGAAACAGATCCATAACAAGCCTGCCGGTCTTTGTATCAAGGGCACCCGTGGGCTCGTCGGCAAGTATGATGGCAGGATCATTACCCATGGCCCTGGCTATGGCAACTCTCTGCTTCTGTCCGCCTGAGAGCTCATCGGGATTATGATGCATCCTCTCTCCCATGCCTACCATCTCCATAAGCTCTTTTGCGCGCCTGACCCTGGCTCCTCTTCCCATACCTGCGTACAACATG
The DNA here is from genome assembly GCA_946616305.1 of uncultured Lachnospiraceae bacterium. GTDB lineage: Bacteria > Bacillota > Clostridia > Lachnospirales > Lachnospiraceae > NK4A144. The sequence goes on from CAMOIV010000111.1 coordinate 3,078, forward strand.
GGAAGTTCCACGTTCTTGATGGCAGACTGCCTTGATATGAGATTATATGTCTGAAACACAAAGCCTATCTTCTGATTCCTGATGGTGGAAAGTTCGGTATCATCCGACTGCCCGACGTCGATGCCGTCAAGGTAGTATTCCCCCTCCGTGGGTTTGTCCAGAACTCCAAGAATGTTCATAAGAGTGGATTTGCCGGAGCCCGATGCCCCGACTATGGCTACAAACTCTCCGGGATAGATCTGTATATCTATGCCGTGGAGTATCTCCAGCTCATTCGGCTGCCCGATATAATATCTCTTATAGATGCCGTGGGCATCGATGATCGGATCTTCCCTGCTTTGCATGATCAGATACCTCCGGCCCCCGCTGTGACCTCTTCGGTAGCATCCTCGTCTCCGCCCTCAGTCTGTACGGTCATGGCAGGTCCGTCATCCTCTGCGGTATCCGTATCGATATCATCGTCTTTATTTATGACCAGGACTTTGTCGCCTTCCTTGATCTCATCGGATGTGATCTCCACATAATAATCAGTCTCCAGCCCGACCTGTACCACCACCTTTTTCGTCCCGACATCTTCCGGCGCCTGCGCTGTCCCCATCACGCCGCCAAGCTGACTCTCAAGCGACATATCCCCGGCATCGGATGCCTTTGGAACTTCTCCCAGGGCGATATAGACACAATCGTTGCCATATTTGTCTTTATCTATGCAGTCATAGGGCACCACCAGAACTCTGTCTCTCTTATTGATCACCAGGGAGGTCTCAGCCGTCATGCCAAGCCTGAGCCTGTCATCTCTCCCGGCAAGCCTTATTTCCACAGGATAGACAACACCGCCGGTTTGGCCTGCAGAGGCTGTCCCGCTTGCTGCAGCTGATGTCTGTGATGTCTGTCCTGCAGGAACGGGTGAAACGAAGGTCACATTGCCTTCCAGCTTGTCTTCTCCCGTGGCCTGGGTCTTTATCAATGCCCTCATGCCTTCCTGCACCTTACTGATATTGTATTCGTCCACATTTCCCTTGGCTATGTAGCTGGAGTCATCCTGGATTACACAGATATCCGTCTTGGTCCTCTCGGCAAATTCGTCTCCTCTATGAACATTCAGAGAGGTGATGACACCGGATATGGGAGCCCTTACCACGCTGTCTTCAAGGAGTTCCTCATATTCCAGCATGGTCTTTTCGTTATCGTCATTTGCTATGGATGCATCAAGTCCGGCTATATATCTCTGCTCCGATTCAAGCTGCACCTCAACGTTATCCTTAATATAGTCTCTGGGTACCTTGATGTTAGCGTCCTCCAGCTTGCGCCTTGCAGCTTCCACGCTGGTCTCGTTTGTCCTTATATTATTCTCGTAGGTTTCCACGGCACTTCTGGCAGCCTTAAGTGCAGCCTCGGCAGAGGATAACTGTCCCGAATAGTAGGTATACATATCCTTTATTTCCTTCTTTTCGGGAGTCAGCTCAACCGCCCCTGCTTTTTCCTCGTCTGTCAGGGTATTGTAGGCTTCGACTGCACGGTCATATTCATTCTTTGCCACATCGTATGCGCTGCTCTTGGAGTCCCTCTCATTCTTTGCATTGTTGTATCCGTCGCAGGCATTGTAGTATTCAGACAATGCCCTATTGTAATCGTCCTGCATCCTGGAGGCTGAGGTCAGGTTGTCCTGTGTATCGTACGCCCATGTGGTGCCGGCTTTATTGACTTTAACCGTGGAATCGTTGACGTTGATGCGGTTCTTTTCGCTGGTCACGTTCATCTTTCTCTTAAGGCGTGCCATGTTCTCTGACACATTGGTGGTATCGAAGGTACAGATTATATCTCCCTCCTGCACGTAGTCACCCACCTCGAAGTTCACGTCCAGCACCTTGGTATTGGAAACAAGGGTAGAAACAGTCCTTTTATCATTGGCCTCCACATAAGCGGTCACTGCAATGGAATTCATGATATCGCGGCGTTCCACGTTCCTGAATTCCTGCTTGGGCATATTGGCCAGTTCCGCCATCTTTTGTTTGGTTGCGTATATGCGGGATATGATAAATGCGGCCAAAAGGATCAGGATTACGATCACGATGTATTTGCCGAATCTCTTAAAGAAACCCGTCTTTACAGCCTTTCCGGCCCTTCTTGATCTTTTCTTCTTCCCGGTTCCTTCTTCTTTGTCACTGCTTCCATCCCGGGCGCTCCTGTCACGGTCAGAGGCATTCTTTTTATCATCGCCGGCATCCTTTTTGCTGTCGCCGGTATCTCTCTTGCTGTCGGCGGCGTCGGACCTGCTCTCCGGCTCTTTCCCGGATTCCGCCTTTTTATCGGCCTCTTCCTTTGTGACAGACTGTTCGTCGATTTTTGTCTCTTTTACCGACTCAGGTTTTTCGTCGGTTTTTGCCTCTTTCACTGACTCAGGATTTTCTCCAGCCCTGTCGCCGGATCTTACATCCTCTTCAAGCCCGGGCTTTCTATTCTTATCCTTCTCTGTTTCCGAAGTACTACTCATTATTTGGGTTCCTTTTCACATATTGTGGTACGGTTAATACAAATGCCGCACTTATGGTAACCTGTTTTCACTTGAAAGTAAACTGTTTTTTGGCTTTTGACGTTACGGAATCCAAAATTATGTCACCCCTACATCTTGTGGGGAGTTTTTTTATCTTTGCAAAGAAAACGGGCAGTGAGATCTTCCCGATCCCTGCCCGATATCTGTGTTTTTTCACCTATCCGATGGTTTATGCCGCCTTAGTATAATCGATCACGGTAACTTCCTGCATAAGAGCCCTAACTCTTTCCGTAATCTCCTCTATTTTCAGCATCACATCACCGGTATATAGAATCTCATCACATTCATCACATTTATAACA
>CAMOIV010000112.1 GCA_946616305.1 uncultured Lachnospiraceae bacterium
CTTTGGGCCGTAACTGCGCAGCAAAGTGCGCAGTTCGGCTGTGAATAGTAACCCTTAAGCTTACTTTCCTTCTATAGCGGCTTTAGCATGTGCCACATAGATCTCCCGGATCTCGGGGATCTGGCCCAGTCCCTCGAGAACCGTCTCCACCTTGTATCCTTCCTTTTCAAAGATGGACTTCCAGGAATCCTCCTCGTCTCCGGCCATGTCATTGTTTGCATGGTCTCCCGCGACTACCATCATGGGACGGAGGACAACCCTCTCATATCCCTTATCCTTAATTGCCTCAACAACGTCTTCCACGGAAGGTTCTGCCTCAACGGTACCTATGTAGTAGTTATCATAACCCTTCTCGCCGAAGACCTTCTGCATCTTCTCGTAAACACCGTTGGAATCCGCCTCTGTACCATGTCCCATAAAGCAAATGGCGGTCTTGCCGTCATCAAAGGATTTGGTGGCGTTATACATGGCCTCAGCCACGGCAGAGAAATCCTCATCGCTTGTAAGCAAGGGTTCTCCCACCGATATACTCTCAAAGGCATCCGAATATGATGCAAGAAGCTCCATGACATCATTGTATTCGTATCCGTCCATCAGATGTGTGGGCTGGACCACAAGCTTCTTTACTCCGTTATCAACCGCCCTGTCAAGAGCTTCCTCCATGTTATCTATCACTTCTCCATCCCTTGACTTTACATGATCTATGATGATCTGGCTTGTAAAGCCTCTCCTGACAGCCCAGTCAGGAAACGCATCAGCAAGGGCTTTTTCGATGGCTCCGATTGTAAGACGCCTGGAATCATTGAAGCTGGTCCCGAAGGAAACCACCAGCAGTTCCTGCTCTCCTATGTCGTCCTGATTCAACGGATCGTCCTTGGATGCATCACCGGTCTCATAGTTCTCTTCATCCTCTTCTGCTTCTTCGCCCTTTGCCTCTTCCACCTCTTCGGCAACAGCCTTGGGAAGCTCCTCGTTAAGCTTCTCCGCTTCACTTAATGCCTCATTGAGAGCCTTGTCTGCTTCGTTGGCAGCCTCATTTGCTGCTTCATTTGCCTCCTGCTTTGCTTCATCCGCCGACTGTGATGCCTCGTATACGATGGTCTCAGCCGATGTGCTGTCCGCGCCGCAGCCTGCCAGTATCACTGCTCCCAGGGTTGCTATCATAGCGATTGCCATAGATTTTTTCATAAAAAAACCTCCTTGAATGTTATACGGCCATTCGGGAGGGCATACTTAATACGACTCTGACAATGTCAGAATCCCGTCCGCACCATGTATACGGACTAATTTCGGCAGCCATACCCGTGGCCTTATGGTTTGTTTATCCATATGCCTCGTCCGGCAGGTCTCCCGGCTTGGTACAGTATATGTACTTTACGGTGACGGTATCGCGGGGGACTCGCACCCCTCTTCCCTATTATGCCTGCGGTCACCGGAAATGTCTTTTCCGCATGCCACCGGACGATCAATATTGAATTCGAATAATGATAAACACTTGTCTGCTCCTGTGTCAAGGAGCAATCGTAACAATCTTTAGTCCGAAAACAGGTCCTTATTCCACGCCCCGCTCTTCATCCGGCTGATATTTGTACAGGATATCCATAAGCTCATCATAGGATATGGGCTTGCTCAGATATCCCTGGAAACCGTTATCAAGGTAAAACTCTCTTGACCCGCTTATGGCATTGGCAGTCAGGGCGATCACGGGAACGTCTTTATTCTCTCCCGTTGTCTCTCTTATCTTATCGAGGGTTTCTATACCATCCATCTCAGGCATGAAATGATCCATCAGGACCACATCATATTTTTTCTTATCGATGAACTTCAAAGCCTCCTTGCCGCTCTTGGTCACATCCACCTTTATGACCGAATTGGAAAGAAGCTTCTTTACAACCATCAGGTTGAGAGGATTGTCATCCACCACAAGTATACGCATGGAGGGTGCATGAATGACTCTGACATCCTTGTAATCCGTCTCCGGTGATATGGTCTTTTTCCATTCGCCCACCTTATGATCATCTGTCACCTTCTGGGGCAGGGTAACCGTAAAGGTGCTTCCCCTGCCATATACGGACCTGACCTCCAGTCTGCCGTGCATCTTGTCTGTCAGGCTCTTGGTTATGGCAAGTCCCAGACCGGTTCCCTCCACATCCCGGTTCTTCTTGCTGTCCACTCTCTCAAAGCTGTCAAAGAGGCGCTCTATATCATCTTCCTTTATCCCGATGCCGGTATCCTTAACCTCAAATACCAGCTCCACCGTTTCCCTGTTTATCATGCGGCCGGTCACCCCGAAGAACACGGAACCCTCTCTGGTATATTTAACTGCATTTGACAGAAGGTTCACAAGGATCTGCTTAACCCTGTTCTCGTCGCCGTAAAGAGAGTCGGGAAGATCCGAATCCACGTTCACTATAAAGCCCAGATCCTTATCCATGGCTCTGGAGTTTATCATCTGATATGCCGATTGCAGCATACGGCTTAAGGAATAATCCCCGTCCACGATCTCAAGTTTTCCTGCTTCGATCTTGGAAAAATCAAGGATATCATTGATCAGGGTCAGCAGAGAACTGCTGGCTTCGCTTATGTATCCCGCATATTCGGTTATATTGGCATCCGCCGATTCCCGAAGTATCATCTCATTCATGCCGACTATGGCATTTATGGGTGTACGTATCTCATGAGACATATTGGCAAGAAATTCCGATTTGGCCTGATTAGCCTGTACCGCCGCGCTTTCGGCCATCTTCAGATCCTCATTGGTCTTGACCATTATCTGCAGATTGTTCTGCAGCTCAGTATCATCGATCATCTCTATGACATAGCCTATAAGCCTGCCTCTGCCGCCGAAACGGCGCCTGACTGATGCCCTGTATATATTCTCCCCGTAGGGTATGATCCTCTCCTGGGCATTGACATCTTCTCTTTCAAGCTCCCGGATCCACTCTATGATGAGATTGTAAAAAGTGCCGTCCTTTGGATACTGATCCGTATCGATACGGACTGTGGCAAGTTCCGGGAACACCTCAACGGAATGCTCGTTATAATCCATCAGATGCAGGGATCTGTTCAGGGAAATACATACATAATTCTTCTTTTTCTCATATATGGATATGATCCCCGTTGATACATCAAAGACCTGGGTATTATAGGAGATGATGAAATAGATCAGAGCAGTGACTATGTACGAGAAGGGAATGAGCTCCACCTCCATCTTTGTGAGACGCTCTATGAAGAATACGACTAGCGTCGCCACAACACCTATGGTCAGATAGATCATGGTCTTGTAGGCTGTGTATTTTTTCTTCAGCAAAGCATAGACAACTATCACTGCAGAAGCAAGGGTTTCGAAAATGATGAGTCCCAGATAGAAATTATGGCCGGGGCCGTATTCCTTGGTAAGATATGTGATCCCCATGTAATCGTCGATGGCAGCAGTCTTATAATAAAGGGGCGAAAAACCAATGGTATTGATCAGATATAACAGGATAAGATTCAGCACGAGAAGCAACGCCTTGAATGCTGTCGGCAGCTTGATCTTGCAGAACTGTGCATTGGTCAGGATTATGAGCATGGGTAGAAAAGCGCCCACGTAAGAGATCTTATTGGCAAGAAGAGCCTCTTCCAAAGATCTTGAGGCCGCCAGGGCAGTATATCCGAAGTTTGCTATGCATATGAACATGAAGAACATGATATGCAATGCATTCTTCTGCTTTATCACAGAAAGCATCACATAAAGGAGTATGCATGAAACTATGGTACATACGATATAATATGCGAGTATCGCCATCTCAATACTCTCCTCCGTCCGTTGGCTGTACTCTAAATCATATACAAAAACCTCCTGGATAGCAAGGAGGCAGTGTCCTGGCGGTGCAGCAGCGATTCAGCAGTAGCTCCTGATCTTAAGCTGGATGCTTTTATTCCCTTTATATTCGTTTATCTCGGGGGAAAAGAGGATCTTGAGGCTCTCATGCTCTGCAGCATATGAAGCAAAAGCATCCGCTTCACCGAAATATACCGCCTTCAATGCCTTGCCGCTTTGATCCACAGCATCGCATCGCAGGGTATTCCTCGAGGCGCCGCACACCTGTACATGTCTGAGCAGCACGTCTCTTGCAGCAAAAAGCGGCTTTGGATTGCCTACTCCGAAGGGCGAGAGTGCCTCTATATCCGATATCATCTCCATGTTTATATATGAAAAGGGGAGCTGCATATCAAATCTTACCTTAGGAGTAATGTCCTTTTCCGTAAGGGTGCATATCTCATTGATCCTGCGCCTTAGGTCCCCAGGGGATATCCCCTCCCTAAGACTCAGTCCCCCGGCCATTTTATGTCCTCCGAATTTCAGGAAGAGATCCGATACCTCCGTCATAGCCTTATGCATATCATATTCATCTATGGATCTTCCCGATCCCTTTATCACATTCTCTCCCGGAGTCAGGATGAATACGGGCCTGCCGGTCCTCTCCCTCACTCGTCCCGCGATGATACCGGCGATGGATTCGTGGGTATCGGGGAGATATATCACAAGTACCTTATCAGGCAGCATCTCATCCGAAAGGGCCTGCTCCATGGCTGCCTCAACTCCTCTTTCCGTCATTTCCTTTCTTTCATTGTTCATGGCGATGAGTGACTCCGCTCCGGCCGCGGCTCTGCCGGGATCCTCTTCCGAGATCAGATCAAAGGCTCTGTCTGCGGTATCAAGACGCCCCGTGGCATTTATACAGGGTCCCAGTACAAACTCCACATGATAAGGTTCTATGGTCTTACCCTCTATACCCTGCCCAGCGATAAGAGCCTTAAGCCCCGGATTGGACGTACCCGTCAGTCTGCTAAGCCCCAGCTTTACCAGGGCTCTGTTCTCATCTGTGAGAGGCATCACATCCTCTATGCAGGCAAAGGCGGCGAAGTCAATAAACTCATCCAGTTCACTTCTTTGCACCCCCATTTTGTCATACAGTGCAGTAAGAACCTTAAAGGCCACCTCCGCTCCGCAGATTTCCGTAAACCCATATTCCGAGTCGTTACGTTTTATGTCAACTACTGCATCAGCATCTGGTATATTCTCCACCCGGGTGTCCCCCAACATATGGTATGGCACCTCGTGATGATCGGTGACGACAACGGTCATCCCAAGCTCATGGGCAAGGCTTATGGCAGAGGCTGCCGATATGCCGTTATCGCAGGTCAAAACCGTGTCTACGCCTGCATCTGCGGCCTCTTTTATGAGTCTGTCATTCAGCCCGTATCCGTCCGTCACACGATGAGGGATCGCATGATCAACCTCCGCTCCCAATTTATGTAAACCTTTTGTCAAAATGAAGGTGGAACACACTCCGTCTACGTCATAATCTCCTATTACCCTTATGTGCAGATGCTCCTCTGTCTTGGTTTTCAGTATTTCCACGCATCTGTCGATATCCGGCAGATTTTCATAGTTGTAGATCACGTCTGCACTCCCGTGAAGAAAAGCTCTTACCTTGTCTCTTCCGGTTATGCCTCTGTTGGCCAGGAGCCTTGCCACGATGGGCGACACTCCGTACTCATCCGCCAGTGCCCCGTAGTCCCCCGGGACCTTCCTTTCATACCATAATTCCTTCATACATATCCTTTCGACAGCTATACCATACTCCGGCTGCGATAACGTAGATTATATCACATGAGCTGTACAATAAAACGGCGATGTATGGTACATCGCCGCCTGTGATATCCGTATTGTTACTGTTCACAGCCTTTCAGGCTGCGAACGTAA
>CAMOIV010000113.1 GCA_946616305.1 uncultured Lachnospiraceae bacterium
CGAGGGCGGTGGGGCGCCGCTTTATCTGCCCTGCTCCTGCTTTCGAAGGCGCTCATGGCGCCGCTTTATCTATCCCCCGCCTGCGAGGGCGGTGGGGCGCCGTTTTATCTGTCCTACCCCTGCTTGCGAAGACGCTCGGGATGTACCGCAAACCTCTGGGCCGTCTCATGGGATATGATGCCCTTGCTCAGCAGATTTCCTATACTTTCATCCATGGATATCATGGTCTCATCGGGGCTGGAATAAATGACACCGTCGATCTGGTGTACCTTTCCGTCCCTTATCATGTTCCTTATGGCCGGCGTCATGGTCATGATCTCAAACGCAGGCACAACTCCACCGTCCACTGTGGGCAGAAGCTGCTGTGATACAACGGCATCCAGAACCGATGACAGCTGTACCGTGATCTGCCTCTGCTGATTGGCAGGGAATACGTCGATGATACGGTTTATGGTATTGGCCGCTCCCATGGTATGAAGGGTGGAAAGCAGCAGGTGTCCTGTCTCAGCCGCAGTCATGGCAACGGATATGGTCTCGAAGTCACGCATCTCTCCGAGGAGTATAACGTGAGGGCACTGACGCAGGGCTGATCTCAGACCTGTTACATAGCTCAGGGTATCAACTCCCACCTCTCTCTGGCTGACTATACTCTGATTATGTCTGTGGAGATACTCTATGGGATCCTCCAGAGTTATGATATGCGACTCTCTGTTTTTATTGATATGGTCGATTATGCAGGCAAGGGTGGATGACTTTCCGGATCCTGCAGGTCCCGTGACCAGCACCATGCCGTTGGGCTGATCGCCCAGTCCTACGATATAATCCGGTATGCCGAATTCCACAGGATCGGGAAGCGAGAAGGAGATGACACGGAGGACGGCAGATACTGTACCTCTTTGTTTATAAGCGCTTACTCTGAATCTGGAAAGGCCTGCAACAGAAAGTGAGAAGTCGTCGTCACCCTCGTTATCCAGCAGAGTGAGTTCCCTTCCCGCCATCTTGTATATTTCCTTCACACACTCATCCGCTTCATCCGGGGTGAGCCTGTTCTCGCCTTCCTTATGGATAACGCCGTTCTTGTAGAATGAAACCGGACGTCCTGCCACAATGAAGATATCAGAAACCTTCTGGTCTACCGCTTCCTTTAATACCTCGTGTATCATTTCGATCCTCCTAAAGTAATGATTGATCTGCTTCCTGAATTATGATGCATGCCTTCGGCTCTTATTCCATAGGTGCCTGGGGTCCCTGGGGTCCTCCTCCCGAATCACCGGATGGTGCCTGGGGTCCCTGAGGCCCTCCTCCCGAATCACCGGATGGTGCCTGAGGTCCTTGGGGTCCTCCTCCGTTTCCGCCCTGATTCAGATCGTCGGGTGCCTCCCAGCTGGATGAATCCGTTATGGACCAGCTCTTTATGATATAATCATCTCCCGCTTCGTTGGGTGCGATGGTGACCGCGACCTCTTCCATGGAGAATCCGAAGGGAAAAGAACGGGTAAGCTCTTCCTCCGGGATCTCATCAAGGTTGGCAAGGAACTCCTCGGCGTCATTACAGGCCATGGTATAGTTCTTAACCCTGTCCATCCTCTCAAGGCTTCTTTCGTAATTATTACGTGCCGTGGAAAGGGCGATCCCGCTGAAGGAAAACAGACATATGCTCACAAACACCACGATGAGCATGGGTATGCCTATGCTTCTTGGTGAATTGTCACTCATCCTCTCCTCCTTTCAGCGCATGCTCTATGAGGATATCATATACTTCCTCCCCTGTGCCCGTATCCGTACAGACCATGGATGCAGTGTAAAGCCTGCCTTCCGTTTTGGTGTTCATGGACAGAAGGAATTTACCGTCATCATATGACATCTCATACTTTCCGTCGGACTGTTTTGTCATACCCTTTTTTGATACAAGGGCCTCTATCTCGTCCTCGCTGTCACAGGATCTTATCATCTCGCTTATATCATTGGTCTCGGCAACTGCCCTGTTTACGGCTACCGCTCTGTTTGACAGCACAAAAGCCTTGCCGAATACCGAAACCGTAACGGCTATGGCAAGGGCAAAGAATACTATGGCGAATATGAGCTCCAGCATCAGGAGGCTTCCGGCTGACGGACGTTCCTTTTGTTTCATTCGGAATCCCCTCCTTTGCTCCTCACTGATATGTACGCTTCGGAATGATCACCGTTTGCAGATGTAAAGCCAAGGAGCAGCAGGTCATCCGAAATCTTTTTTATATCAAACTCGGTTATCTCCAATATCCTTGTGCCGCTGTCCGCTATCATGCTCTCCGTCTCTTCTCGTTCGGCGTACAGCTCTCTTAAGTATCCGTCATATGCGTAAATATAGGTCACATAGGGAACACCTGCTACATTGTCCTCCAGGATAACGGCTTGATTCCCCTTGAAGTCACCCACCTTGATGCTGCCGTCTGCATCGTGGTTCCTGAGCTTTTCCGTTATGTAATACACGGACGTATCCACGTCAAAGCTGCCCTCTGCAGTCTCAACGATATGCTGATATATCTGGACGGAATAAATAACAACACCCAGCGCCGAGAGGGTGAATATAAGAAACAGCAATAAAGGGAAGAGATCAACGATCCTGTTCTTTCTCCGCATCATTTATCTCCTATCTGGGTAATGGTCACAACGGGAGGAACCTTACTGCCGCGGACCTCGTAATCCACCGCAAAAAGCTCCTTATCATAGGTCAGACCATATACTCTCTCAATGTAATCAAGGGTCTTGGGATATCTGCCTGTGGTAGCATAACAGTAGGTGATATCTCTCTGTATCGCCTTCTCAAGGCTCTGCCTCTGCCTGCCTACATTTCCCTTTGAGGCAGAGTTTATGGAAATGACAAAAGCCAGAAGTATGACAGCAAAAATGATAATGGTAAATGCTGTTTTTCTCTCTCCGGTATTTCTTTTTATCATATTGAAGAAACGATACCCAGAAGCGGGAACATAACGGACATCAGTATGGCCCCTATAACAACCGACAACAGTATGATAAGTACAGGCTCGATGGTGCCCAGAGCGCTGTTAATGCTGGAGTCTATCTTTTTCTGATTGATATCAGATATCTGCTCCATAACAACATCCGAGGAACCTGTCCTGTTACCTATGCTCATCATCCTTGCCTGAACTCCGGAAAGGATGTTTGATTCCTTAAGAGCCTCATCAAAGGGAGCTCCGTCCTCAAGCTTTTCCTTACATACGCTTATCTTGGCCGAAAAATCCCTGTCCTCTATGATCTCGGAGACCATATCGATACCGAAGTCCGTGGAAAAACCGGATCTTAAAGCAAGGGCCAGACCGTCAGCGAATCTGCTGGTGGATATGTCATTCCTGAGCTTCTTGAAGAATCCAAGCTTTGACAGAAGACCGAGAGCCGCCTTCTTACCTCCCTCAGTCCTGGTACATATGATGGCGATGACCAGTATGACGGCAAGGACAACCACAAATACCATGGAATACTGTCTTATGACGTCACCCGCATTGACCAGGGCACCGGCAAAGCCCGTCATCTCTGCACCCAGCTGTCTGAAAACCTGCTGGAACACAGGCATGACCTCTAAAAGCAGAACGAAGATAACGATCAGGATCATAAAGGACATCACTATGGGATACGTCACTGCCTGCCTGATGGACTGGCGTATCTCCTCCTCACGGTTATAATGCCTTGCAAGGGAATCCATGACATTGTCCAGAGTTCCCGTCTCCTCACCTATCCTGACCATGTGGGTCATATATGAAGGAAAGACTTCAACGGCCTCCAGCGCTTCATACAGGTAGCCGCCCTTATCAAGTTCTTCTCTTATACTCGTATACAGCTTCTTTTCGGCCGGACTCGCCTCGGTGTCGTCCTCCATCATATACAGTCCCTCTATGGAAGAAATACCTGCTTTAAGGATCAGTGCCATCTGGCCGCAGAAATAAGAAAGTTCAGAATTGCCAAGTGTTTTCATGTCTCGGATCCGCTCCTCCTGCCACCGCGCAAACCGCCTCGGCAGCCTGTAAATTATGAGCCGGGGAATGCCCCGTCAAGTCGAATAACAACATCAATTATTGTATCACGCATATACTGCTTTTGAAAGTTAATTTTCCCCCGATTTTTTGCAAAAAACATTGAAATAATATTGAAAAAACTATTGAATTCCTTGACACCCTGTGATATTCTATATACGTATAAATGGATTATTATACGATTTTTGTCGGTACGGATCGGCCTGATCCACTGTCCGCGACTATCATGGAGGAAAGGAGGGGACGTCAATATGGCATCATTGGCATTACAGAGTATCTATAATAATTATCTGACGCAGTTTGCGCCATCGACCTCGCGTTATGACACACATAAGAAAGACGAGCTTAAGAACGTCTATAAGTCTATTGCCCGTCAGACCAAAGAGTCCCCGATCTTCTTACCCGTATCGGACGAGGACGCGGTTAAGTATGCTGTAGGCATAAAGGAAAGCGCAAGAGATCTGCACAATGTGATCGCATCTCTTTCTACCGACAATTCTCTTAATCTGCTTGACAAGAAGACCGCCTTCTCTTCGGATGAGGACATAGCTCTTGCCAAATATATAGGTGATGATTCCGCCATAGACGAAGATCAGGTTCCTTCATTCGATCTGGGCGTATCGCAGCTTGCTTCAAAGCAGGTCAATGTAGGCCGCTTCATAACCGACGGAGCCATGACTTTGGTTCCGGATACCTATTCATTTGATATCAATATAAACGATACCGATTACGAGTTCCAGTTTAATGTAGAATCTTCCGATACCAACAGGGACATGGAAGAAAAGCTGGCCCGCCTCATCAACAGGAGTAACATCGGTGTTACCGCTTCCGTCGAGTCAAACGAGATCGGCCAGTCGGCACTCAGGCTCGAGAGCGTTGCAACCGGAAGAGCCGGTGATAAAGAGAGTATATTCACCGTATCAGACGATAATACAAGTAAGCGCGCAGGAGCGGTTGATTATTTCGGACTTTCCGAAGTGACCGAGGCACCCAGGAATGCGGAGTTCACCCTTAACGGTACATCCCATGATGCTTATTCCAATTCCTTCACCATAGACAGGGCTTACGAGATCACGCTGACAGGTGTGAGCGAAGACGGCAGCACCACCCGCATAGGCCTCAAGGCTGACGTGGATTCCCTTATCAGCAACGTGGAAAGCCTTGTAGAGGGATATAACAGGTTCATACATTCCACCATGGAATTCGCCGATGCTTACGGCGGACAGAATCACAGGTTCAGAAACGAGATCGCCGGCATACAGAACGTATACAGGAACGAGCTGGACTCCATCGGATTGAGCTTCGATGATAACGGCGGGCTCGTGATAGACGAGAAGTATTTGAGAGCAGCCGCTCTTGAGGGAGATCCTCATGATACCCTGTCTCCCATAACGGATTTCACCAGCGAGATGCTTCTGGAAGCGAGAAAGATCTCCCTGAATCCCATGAACTACACCGACAGGATAGTGGTGGCATACAAGAATCCGGGACACAACTTCTCGAACCCTTACGTAACAAGCTACTATTCGGGATTGATGTTTAATTCCTTCACATGAAAAGACCTCGCACGCGAGGTCTTTTTTTCATGCCATTGTTTATTCATTTTTAGGCAAGGCAGCAATAAAGTATGGTTTCTCAGGCCAGCTGCGCCGCAACTTCAAGCGCTCTCGCTATC
>CAMOIV010000114.1 GCA_946616305.1 uncultured Lachnospiraceae bacterium
ATGTAGCGCGGAGAAAAACATATCAACCGCCTTGCCGGCATAAACAATAAAGTATATATTTCTAAGTGCTCGCCGCGTGCTCCACGGCAAATTTCCAGAAAGCCTCGCAGGCTCTGGGAAGCATACGCTTGCTGCTTTTTATCAGCAGATAGGATGCCACGGCGTTGGGATGCCTGATCTTCTTCACCGAAACAAGATCATCATCCACCAGGATCCCCTCCGCCATAGGGAATATGGCTATGCCGATACCTGCCCTGGCAAGTTCCCTTACGTTTATCATATGTGCCACCCTGCAGGCGACCTTCAGCGGCTTGCTGGGATCCGGCATCCATGCCTTGAATTCCTCGCTTCTCGATGCCCTGGAGGGAATGATGAGATCCCTCCCCAAAAGCTCCTCCGGCTTTATGGATGAGCCCTTCTTGTGGGCGAGAGGATCGCTTTTTGGGATGATGGCCGCCCACGGTTCGGAATGGACATGATGGGAAACCGTGTCCGGATCGGAGAAGGGCTTCATGACTATGGCCATATCACAGAGTCCTTTATGTATGCGGTTCGTGATCTCGTCGGTGGTACCTGTCCAGATATCGAAGGTGACATCGGCATGCTTTGCCCTGAAGCCTGCTATCCAATCAGCCAGCAAATGAGGCCCGTATCCTTCAACAGTAGCTATGTTGATATGCCCCTTAAGGGTATTGCTCATATTTGATATGTCGTAGACGGACCGTGCTTCAAGCTCCAGCATCTGGGCAGCATACTGTTTAAAGAGTATACCCTCCTCGGTAAGTCTCAAGGAGTGGGACGACCTTATGAAAAGCTTTGCCCCCAGTTCCTCCTCCAGATCCATTATCTGCCTGGACAGAGGCGGCTGCGCTATGCTGAGTTTTTCCGCCGCCCTGGTAAAATTCATCTCATCAGCTACCGCCATGAAGTATCTTAAGTGCCGAAGTTCCATGAAACATCCTCCCATATTTGCGATACCTTTTAGGTATGGTTATATGCTTATTATATGTATTTCACATTATAACCGCAACGGGTTATATTGTAATCAGCAAGAGACATTGAGTAACGAAACCGGCCGGTAAGTAACTCTGAAGGATTTAGAACATGTTTTCCGATCAGGAGAAAGGAGCATCGTTATGAAGAAGATAGAATTATTCTTAGAGGAACTGTACGAAAGCTTTTCACATACTTTCAGGTAATAAACCCTGTAACGGCTCAAACCACATAATGAAACTTAAGCAAAACGTATGAACGCCCGGACTGCAGTGTCCGGGCGTTCCTTATATCATCATTCAGTTGATCGATGCCGTCAGGGCTCCGTCGGCGCAGTCGATAAGGATGTTGTCTCCTTCTCCGGCGCCCTGCTCAAGGATCAGTCTTGCCGCAAGGGTTTCCACATTCTTCTGCATGTAACGCTTAAGAGGTCTGGCGCCGTATACCGGATCGTATCCTCCGTCGGCTATGAACTTCTTGGCTTCGTCAGTCAGACTGATGGACAGCTGCCTGTCCGCAAGCCTCTTGTTGGTGTCGGCTATGAGCAGTTCCACTATACCTCTTATGTTTGCCTTGGTCAGAGGTCTGAATTCTATGATCTCGTCCAGCCTGTTCAGAAACTCGGGTCTGAAGTGCGCCCGAAGCTCGGCCTCTACAGCGTCATGAGCACTGCGGCTTATGTGTCCTGATTCATCTATGCCGTCAAGCAGGAACTGGGAGCCTATATTGGATGTCATGATCAGTATGGTATTCTTGAAGTCCACGGTCCGTCCCTGTGAGTCCGTTATGCGTCCGTCATCCAGTACCTGCAGCAGTACGTTGAACACATCCGGATGTGCCTTCTCAACCTCATCAAAAAGCACTACGGAATAGGGGTGCCGTCTTACGGCCTCTGTCAGCTGTCCACCCTCGTCATAGCCCACATATCCGGGAGGAGCTCCGATGAGTCTGGACACGGAGAATTTCTCCATGTATTCCGACATATCTATCCTTACGATATTATTCTCATCGTCAAAGAGTGCCTCCGCCAAAGCCTTGGCCAGCTCGGTCTTACCGACGCCAGTGGGTCCTAAGAACAGGAAGCTTCCTATGGGCTTGGAGGGATCCTTTATCCCCGCTCTGGAACGTATGATGGAATCAACCACCTTATCTACCGCGTCATTCTGTCCTATGACTCTCTTGTGCAGTATCTCTCCGAGATGCAGGACCTTCTCACGCTCACCCTCGTTCAGCTTTGAAACAGGTATGCCTGTCCAGCGTGATACTATGGTGGCGATCTCATCCTCGGTAACAGCCTCGTGCACCATGGAGATATCCCTTGTCTTAAGCGCCGCCTCCGAAGCCTCCAGCTCGGACTGCAGCTTCGGCAGGTCACCGTATTGCAGCTTGGCAGCCTTCTCCAGATCTCCCTGTCTCTGGGCTATCTGTATCTCATTGTTTACGGACTCTATCTTTTCACGAAGCTCCGAGAGTTTTCCTACACTCTGCTTCTCGGTATCCCATTTTGCCTTGTCATTCTGGAACTTCTCGTTAAGCTCGCTGATATCGCGCTGCAGCTCCGTAAGGCGCTGCTTGGAGGCATTATCCTTTTCCTTCTTGAGGGCTGTCTCCTCTATCTGCATCTGGGTGAGACGTCTCCTCATCTCATCCAGTTCCGCAGGCATGGAGTCCATCTCGGTCTTTATGGAAGCGCAAGCCTCGTCCACCAGGTCTATGGCCTTATCCGGCAGGAACCGGTCGGAGATATATCTGTGAGAGAGCACTGCCGCTGCCACCAGGGCGGAGTCGGCAATCTTCACACTGTGATATACCTCGTAGCGGTCCTTCAGTCCACGCAGGATCGATATGGTATCCTCCACGGAGGGCTCGTCCACCAGCACAGGCTGAAAACGGCGCTCCAGAGCCTTATCCTTCTCTATGTATTCTCTGTATTCATCCAGAGTGGTGGCGCCTATACAATGCAGCTCTCCTCTTGCGAGCATGGGCTTCAGCATATTGCCCGCATCCATCGCTCCGTCTGTCTTGCCTGCTCCCACTATGAGATGCAGCTCATCTATGAAAAGGATCACCCGCCCGTCTGATTTACGGACCTCCTCCAATACTGCCTTAAGCCTTTCTTCGAATTCTCCTCTGTATTTGGCTCCTGCCACCAGAGCCCCCATATCCAGTGAGAATATCTCCTTGTCTTTCAGTGCTTCGGGCACATCACCTGCTACGATACGCTGGGCCAGTCCCTCCACTGCGGCAGTCTTACCTACACCGGGCTCTCCTATAAGCACCGGATTGTTCTTGGTCTTCCTTGAAAGTATCAGGATCATGTTACGTATCTCGCTGTCGCGGCCGATAACGGGATCCAGCTTCTGCTGTCTGGCACTTGATACCAGATTTGTTCCGTATTTTTCCAAAACGTCGTAGGTGTCCTCGGGATTATCCGTGTCAACGGTCTGATTCCCCCTGACCTCCGACAGCACCTGCAGGAAATGATCCCTGGTGATGCCATAATCCTTCAGGATCTCCTTAAGCTCTTTTCCCGGATTCTTTATAACGGCAAGGAAAAGATGCTCTACGGAAACGTAGGAATCACCCATAGCCTTGGCCTCATCCGGGGCGTTAAGCAGGATCTTGTTGAGCTCAGATCCCATATAGGGTTCACCGCCCTGAACCTTGGGGCGCTTCTCTATGATATCAAGTATGCTCCCGGTGAATTCCTCCGGATCTATCCACATCTTTTCTATGAGCTTTTTGATGAGGGATTCATCTATGGTAAGCAGGGAATAGACAAGATGAGCAGGCACCAGCTCCTGATTGCCGTAATCCGATGCGACCTTCTGACAGCCGTTTACCGCCTTTATGGAATTCTGAGTGAATCTGTCTATGTTCATGCTCTCACCTCCTGTCTGTACAATAACCCGTCGTGATGTATATCATGGCGGGTCATCCTGAATCGTACTGGTATAAAGTGTTACTTATCCTTACTTTGAGTGCATCTTACCACGGATTGTTAGCACTGTCAAGAGGTGAGTGCTAATGATCGCCGGAGGGAATAAACAAGTCCCTCTCATCCGGAATGATCGCGGAATGCCCACAGCTTATTCAGCAGGAAATTGATGGGAACGCTGAAGATCAGATTTAATAAGGGAGCTATGAATTTGGAGATCCCTATCACATCTATCCAGATATAGGACAGGACGTTGGCAAGGATCAGTCCGGTAAATGCGTAAGACACATAGGTCTTGAGCAGTGTCTTCCACACACTCCTCTTTTCACCCTCCGAAACCTTGAACACATATCTGTTGTTCCAGAAATATGACCATGCCACACTGAGGATGAAGGCCACCGCGTTTGCCGCAAAATAATCCCAGGAAAGGTTAAAGGGAGACAGTGCCAGAAGAGTCAATACATTCAGCACATAACTCAAGACTGTATTGGACAGACCCACTATCCCGAACTTCACGAACTGGATCAGTGTGTCTTCCTTCTCTGCGGACAGCCTGATATGAAAGATCTCAAGCGTCCGTCTGAATATCCTGTCAATAATACTATCCAAGGTAATCTCCTGCCCTATACGACATATTATTATCCCCGATCAGAGTGATCCTGCAGGATCTGTTGCGGCATTTCCCGTCTGATCAGTAAAGATACTCCTCCCCGATCAGGGTGATCCTGCCGGATCTGCCGCAGTGTTTCCCGTCGGATCATTTACGATTCCTCTCCCTGATCTCGATCACTCTGTCGGCTATAGGATCATAGCTGTAGGAAACGAAAAGGTCCTTGCCTTTGCCGACGCCCTTGCGTCCTACCAGCTTTACAAAATCGTCTCCCGCAACCCTGACGGAATCCAGATATCCGCCGGAATCTATGGATGTCATCACATAGAAGATGCCGCTGCCCTTGTCGGCCAGGTAGAATACGGAGCCGTCATCCTTCTTTTCTCCGGCATCATCCCCCTCACCGGCAGCATCACCGGACTTATCCTTATCACCGGCAGCATCATCGGTCTTATCCTTATCATCATCCTCATCGTCGGCCTCCTCAGGGTCTCCCTGTCTCTGGCTGATCTCCATCCTCTCGGGAGTCGATTCAGTGGCGATGAGCACATCCTTTATATCAAGTCTCACAAACTTCCATTCATCCTTAGACCTGGCATCAGTCAGGTAACCCTCTCTATTTATGATGCTCTTGCCGAAATATGATCCCCTGCAATCGCTTCCTCCATAAGGATCCACGCACAGCCCGTCCTCCCAGTGCATGACCTGATCCACATACTGCTCGTAAAGATCGGCAGATATGCCCGAGTGGAACCACAGCAGGGCATCGTCCTCAAGGAATATCATATCGTTGCATTCCATGAGATCCTCATTCTCACCGGATGTGTATCTTAATTTGTATATATCACCCTCTGCACGGTAAGCGTCCTTGTTGGGCAGTGCTTCATCCATGCTTATGCACTCTATCTCAGAGGGTTTAACATCCATCTCCTTTGCTATGACATCAACCGCCTCATCGGCACTGTCGCAAGTCTCCAGTCTGCCAAGCCTCAGGTCCGTACCGTCATAGAATACATACGCGTCGGTGTAGTGCTTTGTATCACTGTCATACCATGAGATCCCCTTGTTGGTCTCTCCCAAAGTACCGTTATAGATAAGATGGGACATTATGTTCCTATCCTTCTTTACAGG
>CAMOIV010000115.1 GCA_946616305.1 uncultured Lachnospiraceae bacterium
ACGAAGAATGATATATTTGTTTTTTTCGGGATGAGGTTTATAATATGGAAAGGTATGACAAAAAAACTACCAGACGGGAGGTACTGATATGTTTAAAAAATTCTTACAGATCTTTCTCGGGATCTCGATCCTCGGGGCAGCAGCCGCAGGAGCTTATTATCTGCTGACAAGGGGCGAAGAGGAGGATTTCGACGATTTTGACGAGGAATCAAATGATGATCTGCAGGACTTCCTTGACAAGGAGGCTCAGTCTGCGGAGGATCATTATGTTACGCTTGACCTCACCAAGGATACGGCTACAAAGGATGATAAGATCATAGGTGAAGTCAAAAAAGAGGAAAGCAAGGTTGTAAAAGCGGATGATGAGACCAATGAGGCCGTAGAGGGTTTCAGCTTTACAGACCTTACATGATCCGGAGGACCTTTAGTTGAACTACAGCCGAAGGGGCATAGAAAAAAGAAGACATCAGCTGCACGCGGCAATGCCGAAATTCGCCAATATGCTGGGTGCAAGCTTCTATAAGGCTGCGATCATCATAATGGTCGCAGCGGCTCTTACCGGGGCCTTTGCCGGGGTAGGAGTGTTTAAGGGGATACTTGTGACCGCCCCGGACATTTCAGCCATAGATGTGCGGCCTACAGGTTATTCGAGTTCGGTATATGACAGCGACGGCAATCAGATAACGAAGCTGGTGGCTACCAACTCAAACAGGATATATCAGACTATAGACAAGATCCCCATAGACCTGCAGCATGCCTTCGTAGCTATCGAGGATGAGAGATTCTACGAGCATAACGGTATAGACATAAAGGGTATCGCCAGAGCGGCATATGTGGTGCTGTCCACCA
The DNA here is from genome assembly GCA_946616305.1 of uncultured Lachnospiraceae bacterium. Classification (GTDB taxonomy): domain Bacteria; phylum Bacillota; class Clostridia; order Lachnospirales; family Lachnospiraceae; genus NK4A144. Next base: position 850 of record CAMOIV010000115.1, read on the forward strand.
GGGATATGTCCCAGGGCGCAAGTACCATAACTCAGCAGCTCATCAAGAACTCGGTCTTCGATAAGTGGGCTACAGGGGAATCAAAATTCGAAAAAGTCAAAAGAAAGATCCAGGAGCAGTACCTTGCGATCCAGCTTGAGAGGCAGCCGGATGTTACGAAGGATACCATTCTGGAGCTTTATCTTAATACCATCAACCTTGGACAGAATACTCTGGGAGTACAGGCGGCTTCTCTTAGATACTTCGGGAAGAACGTCTCGGATCTCAATCTCTCCGAGGATGCGGTCATCGCGTCCATAACCAACAATCCCAGCCTTTATAACCCCATATCCCATCCGGATAAGAATGCAAAGAGAAGGAAAAAGGTCTTAAGGGATATGCTCAATCAGGGATATATCACCGATGCCGCATATGAAGAGGCTCTTGCCGACGATCCTTATTCAAGGATACAGAAGGTCAATTCCCAGACAGAGAAGAATTCCATCAATTCATATTTCGTGGATGCCATGATCGAGGAGATAATGGACGATTTCCAGGAAAAGCTTGGCTATACCGAGAATCAGGCATATAACATGCTGTACTCCGGCGGACTGCAGATCTTTACCACTCAGGATTCCAAGATCCAGAAGCTTTGCGACAGCGTTACCGGAGATCCGGAGCTCTATCCGGAGAATACGGAATACCTGCTGGATTACCGTATGACCGGTGTGGATAAGGATGATAATGTCCAGAATTTCTCGGCCCAGATGATGGAGGTTTATTTCAAGGATCAGGGACGTAACGGATATGACAGGCTCTACGGCAGCGAAGAGGATGCAAGGGCAGACGCAAAGGCCTACAAGGAATATGTAGAAAGTCAGGGATATACCATTGAGGCAGAGACCATATCCATCACACCTCAGCCCCAGATATCCCTCAGTATCGAAGATCAGTCTACAGGTTATGTGAAGGCTATAGTGGGAGGAAGAGGCAAAAAAGAGGCTTCCCTTACACTGAACAGGGCTACGGATACCATGAGGCAGCCCGGATCCACTTTCAAGATCGTATCCACCTATGCTCCGGCCCTGGATACCGGTATGAAAACCCTTGGAACAGTCGTTGTGGATGAGCCCTTTAACTATGCCAACGGCCGTCCGGTGTCCAACTGGTATTCATCCGGATACAAGGGACCTGTCACCATAAGGTATGCCATAGAGCAGTCAATGAACATCATAGCTGTCAAGACCCTTACGGATATAACTCCGCAGGTGGGATATGATTATCTCATGCAGCTGGGATTTACCACTCTTGTGGACAATGAAGTGGCTTCCAACGGCACGGCATTCACCGATATACATCAGGCGCTTGCTCTCGGAGGCATAACTCACGGCGTCAAGAATTACGAGCTTAATGCGGCTTATGCTACCTTGGCAAATAAGGGCATATATCATCAGCCCGTATTCTACACGAAGATACTGGATCATGACGGCAACGTGCTGTTGGACAACACCCAGGGGACCACGAGACAGGTGTTCAAGGAAAGTACCGCATGGCTCATCACCTCTGCCATGGAGGACGTAGTAACAAAGGGTACGGGAGCATCCGTAAACTTCGGTACACAGACCATCGCAGGTAAGACCGGAACCACAACGGGTGAGAATGACGTATGGTTTGCGGGATATACACCCTATTACACATGCACCACCTGGGCCGGCTATGACAATAATAAGAAGATGACAGACAAGAATCAGCAAAGGCTTGCCAGGACGGTATGGAGAGCGGTTATGGAGCCCCTTCACGAGGGACTGCCCCAAAAGGACTTCGTACAGCCTGCCGATGTCACCACCGCAGTGGTCTGCAGCCAGACGGGACTCAAGGCTTCGGCTACAGACTCTGCCCTTGGAACCGCCCACAGCGAATTCTACAGGATAGATACCATACCGGAGGAGACCTGTAACGGTATACACGGAACCACATTTGTCTGCGGTCTTACGGGTCAGATCGCTTCGGAGACCTGTCCCTACAGGGTGCCCGGAACGCCGCTTATAGCGGGGTGGTGCCCTCATTCACTTGATCCTCTCACGGGACTGCCGAGGACGGACTCTCCTACGGCAGCAGCGCTCGGTCCGACAGCATCCGCATCCGGTAATGCGGCGGCAGGAGGAGAGGAGACGGGAGATATAGGGGCTGTGGATCCCAATGTCATGGCGGCTCTTCTGGCACAGCAGGCAGCGGGAGGAGATCCCAATGCCCTTCCCTGAGTGTGGTAGAGAATGGGTTTTATATATGTTATAATAAACAGTCGAGACTTTGAGGCCTTGGCAATTTAATTTAGGAGGAAGGAATTACATGAAGAAATGGGTATATCTTTTTACTGAGGGTAACGCCGACATGCGTGAACTGCTTGGAGGCAAGGGGGCAAATCTTGCGGAAATGACCAATCTGGGACTTCCGGTACCACAGGGATTCACTATTACGACTGAGGCCTGTACCCAGTATTACGAGGACGGCAGAGAGATCAACGATGAGATCTTCGGTCAGATAATGGAATATATCGAAACACTTCAGCAGATTACGGGAAAGAGGTTCGGAGACAAGGAGAACCCGCTTCTCGTTTCCGTCAGGTCCGGAGCACGTGCTTCCATGCCCGGTATGATGGATACCATCCTGAACCTGGGACTTAACGAGACGGTGGTGAACACCCTTGCGGAGAAGTCACAGAATCCCAGATGGGCATGGGATTGCTACAGGAGATTCATACAGATGTATTCCGACGTTGTCATGGAGGTCGGAAAGAAGTATTTCGAACAGCTTATAGATAAGATGAAGTCCAAGAAGGGCGTGAGCCAGGATGTGGACCTTGATGCGGATGATCTTAAAGAGCTTGCGAATCAGTTCAAGGCCGAATATAAGGACAAGATCGGTTCCGATTTCCCCACAGATCCCAAGGATCAGCTGATGGGCGCCATAAAGGCCGTATTCAGATCATGGGACAATCCCCGTGCAAATGTATACCGCAGGGACAATGATATACCTTATTCCTGGGGTACTGCAGTAAACGTTCAGTCCATGGCCTTCGGTAATATGGGTGATGACTGCGGTACAGGAGTTGCCTTCACAAGAAACCCCGCTACCGGAGAGAAGGGACTCTTCGGAGAATTCCTGACAAATGCCCAGGGTGAGGACGTCGTTGCAGGTGTTCGTACACCCATGAAGATATCCGAGATGAAGGAGAAATTCCCCGAGGCATTCTCACAGTTCGAATCGGTATGCAAGAACCTTGAGGATCACTACAGGGATATGCAGGATATGGAGTTTACCGTGGAGCACGGTAAACTGTACATGCTCCAGACCAGAAACGGTAAGAGGACTGCCCAGGCAGCATTAAAGATCGCCTGTGATCTGGTGGAAGAGGGCATGAGGACCGAGGAAGAGGCTGTTGCCATGATAGATCCCAGAAATCTGGACACTCTTCTCCATCCCACATTTGATCAGAGTGCACTGGTAAGAGCCAGAGTGATAGGAAAGGCACTGGGAGCAGCTCCCGGAGCCGCAAGCGGCAAGATCGTATTCACAGCAGCGGATGCCGAGGACTGGGCTGCAAGAGGCGAGAAGGTTGTATTGGTCAGACTTGAGACCTCACCCGAGGATATCACCGGTATGAAGGTGGCTCAGGGAATACTTACCGTCAGAGGCGGTATGACCAGCCATGCAGCAGTTGTGGCCAGAGGAATGGGCGCATGCTGTGTATCGGGCTGCGGCGATATAGTAATGGACGAGGCCAACAAGAAGTTCACGCTTGCCGGCAAGGAATACCACGAGGGAGACGTTATATCCTTCGACGGAACCACAGGATATATATATGACGGCGCAGTTCCCACCGTGGATGCCAAGATCGCCGGAGAATTCGGCAAGATCATGGGATGGGCCGACAAGTTCAGGACACTTAAGGTACGTACGAATGCGGATACACCTCACGATGCAAAGAAGGCCAGAGAACTTGGAGCAGAGGGCATAGGACTCTGCCGTACTGAGCACATGTTCTTCGATGAGGACAGGATAGAAGCTTTCCGTGAGATGATAGTTTCCGATACCGTTGAGGAAAGAGAAGAGGCTCTTGATAAGATCGAGCCCCTCCAGCAGGGCGACTTCGAGCAGCTGTTTGAGGCCATGGAGGGTAACCCCGTTACCATCAGATTCCTGGATCCGCCTCTGCATGAATTTGTTCCCAAGACAGATGCAGAGATAGAGAGGCTTGCAAAGGCCAAGGGCAAGACTGTTGATCAGATCAAGGCTCATCTTGATACCCTTGTGGAATTCAATCCCATGATGGGACACCGCGGTATCAGGCTTGACGTCACATATCCCGAGATCGCCAAGATGCAGACCATAGCAGTTATAAGAGCTGCGATAAATGTGGCAAAGAAGCATCCCGAATGGACAGTGGTACCGGAGATCATGATCCCTCTCGTAGGAGACGTTAAGGAGCTCAAATACGTTAAGGATGTGGTTGTCAAGGTAGCGGACGATGAGATCAAAAAGATCGGATTTGATCTCAAATATGAGATCGGAACCATGATAGAGATACCCCGTGCAGCCCTTACTGCGGATAAGATCGCTGCGGATGCCGAGTTCTTCTGCTTCGGTACCAATGATCTCACACAGATGACATACGGCTTCTCGAGAGATGATGCAGGTAAGTTCCTGCAGGCATATTACGAGAGGAAGATCTTTGAGAACGATCCTTTTGCAAAGCT
>CAMOIV010000116.1 GCA_946616305.1 uncultured Lachnospiraceae bacterium
CAAGTAACATCACGCCTCGAAAAAGTACTGCGCAGAAAACACCTTCTCCCGCCTGCCCTACAGTTTTCCGTAGTGTGAGCGGCATATGTCCTCAGCAGATCCTGGGCAGGCCTTCTCCCGCAAGAGGTCCCACACTCCTGAGTCCTCCTATGGCAGTTCTTACCGTAACTCCCGCACCATCCTCCGTAACACTTCCTATGAGCGCCGCCCTTTCTCCGTATCTGCTTCCCCTTATGATCTCAAGAGCACGGAGTGCAGCCTCTGCCGGCAGGATGATGACACATTTTCCTTCGTTTCCCATATATAAGGGGTCAAGTCCCAGCAGTCCCGCAAATTCCCTGACTCCGGGATCAACAGGTATCTGCGTTTCTTCTATCCTTATATGCAGCCCGGCTCTGTCAGACATCTCGTTCAGAACGGTTGCCAGTCCGCCTCTTGTGACATCACGCATGGCATGTACGGTTATGCCGCTGTTCATAAGGCGGTCTATCATTTCGCAAAGAGGTGCCGTATCGGATGATATCTCATTTGCTATGCCCATCCTTGCACCGAGGATGGCCGCATGATGATCCCCCAGATCACCGGACAATATCACCGAATCCCCGGGTTTTATATTCTCCGGTCCGATGGATATACCTTCTCTTACGGATCCTACTCCTGCGGTATTGATGATAACCCCCGGATCCTCTCTGTCGGATGGAGGTACCACCTTGGTATCCCCCGCCACGATTTGCACTCCGGCCTCTGCCGCGGCATCGGCCATGGATGCTGTGACACGCTTTAGGTCACTTATATCCATTCCTTCTTCAAGTATATATCCTGCAGTTATATAGAGAGGCTTTGCACCGCTCATGAGCAGGTCGTTGACGGTTCCGCACACCGCAAGCCTGCCTATATCTCCTCCCTTGTAAAACAGGGGTCTTATAACGAATGAGTCCGTAGTGACTGCTATACGGTCTGCGCCGGGCACCACAGTCGAATCCGCCATGGTGTTCAGATACTCATTGCCAAAGGCTTCCTTAAAGACTTCATCTATGAGGGCCGCGGTGGTTATGCCTCCGGCACCGTGACTCATATTGATCCGATCCTCCATCATCTCTCCCATCTGCCTGTCGCTCCGCAGGGCAGGATCAGTGAATCGCAGGATACGGGAAGTCCCACCTCGTATGCCTCTGCCCGTCCTCCCAGTTTTTTTGTAAAAAGCGTGTTCATCATATATGTAAGAACTCCGGGCTGAAGCCCCGTTGTGTAGGAATTCAATATGACAAACAGGGGATCCTTTGACAGGACCTTGACTACCAGCTGCAGAAAGCCGAAGATATCATCCTCCATCTTCCATATCTCTCCCTTGGGCCCTCTCCCATAGGAAGGGGGATCCAGGATCACAGCATCATAGGTATTCCCTCTTCTGATCTCTCTTTCCACAAATTTAGTACAGTCATCCACTATCCATCTCAGGTTCTCATGGGGTATCCCCGAGGACAGAGCATTTTCCTTTGCCCAGGCCACCATGCCCTTTGATGCATCCACGTGGGTCACATGAGCTCCCGCCGCTGCCGCGGACAGTGTCGCTCCGCCTGTATACGCAAAAAGGTTTAATACCTTTATCTTCTCCCTGTGTCCTCCGGCTTCTTTTATCTTACCTGCCGCATAATCCCAGTTGGCTGCCTGCTCCGGGAAAAGCCCCGTATGCTTAAAGGAGAAGGGCTTCAGGTTGAACTTCAGGTCACCGTAGGATATCTGCCACTGCTCCGGGAGATCGGAAAACTCCCAATGTCCTCCGCCCTTATCGCTGCGGTAATAGTGACCGTTGGGATCCTTCCATCTTCTGTCCTGCTTTTCTTTATTCCATATGATCTGGGGATCGGGTCTGATCAGGATATACTTCCCCCATCTCTCCAGTTTTTCTCCGTCCGAGGTATCTATGACCTCATAATCCTTCCATTTGTCAGATAGTATCAATATTTCCTCCTAATGCGGCATAGCCGGTTCATGTTTTTGCGGAATAAGTACTCATCACATGCTGTCAGGATGTATATCCTGCATAGCAGGCTCCCTCCCGTGATACCATACAGGCTCCAATGGGATGTGTGGGATCGCATGCCTTTCCAAAGAATGGACACCCGGCAGGCTCTGCGGCTCCCGTTATGACATCGGCACATCGGCAGCCCGGGGTTATGTTGTCACGTATCAGTGAGCCGCTGCCCGCATCAAAAGAGGCATATCCCTCTCTGAGATAAAGTCCCGAATCACTGAGAACTCCCAGCCCTCTCCATGCAGCATCCTTCTTTTCAAAATATCTGTCTATGAGTTCTTTTGCTTTTTCATTGCCCTCTTCCAGGACGACCTGCCTGTAGAGATTCATGCATCCTGCCCTTCCCGAATCCGCCATCACGGTCAGGGCATAGATCGAGGCTATAAGCTCCTCTCCCTTAAATCCGGATATCACAAAGGGCATTCCAAGTTCCTCCGACAGCTCCTCATATTCCCTGCTTCCCGTTATGACTGCCACATGCCCCGGTGCCAGAAAGCCGTCTATGCCGCCTCTTGCGGCCACGGCTCTTATGACCTGCGGCATGGTCTTGATGGAGGTCAGAAGCTTTATATTCTTTATATCCTGCCTTACCACACGATCCATGAGGAGCGCATATGCGGGAGCAGTGGTCTCAAATCCCACCGCGGCAAATATGAATGTACGATCCCTGTCGTTTTCTGCCATGTCGATCATGTCCAGGGGCGAATAAACATATCTTACATCTCCCCCCATGGCCTTTGCCTGCGCCAGGCTGCCCTTTGTTCCCGGAACCCTCAAAAGATCCCCGAAGGATACGATGGTATTCCCCTCTTCCATGGACAGGGCTATGAGCCTGTCGATATAATCCGTCACCGTAACGCATACGGGGCATCCCGGCCCGGTAACAAGCCGGATCCTGTCCGATAGCATGGATGGGATCCCGTTCCTTGCGATCTCTGCCGTATGAGTACCGCATATCTCCATGAGCCTTATGGGTCTGCCCTTATACCCTGACAGCTTTTCCAAGATCTTAGCTACATTCACTCCATATCTCCTATAAGCCTCATGATATCCTCCATCTCATCGGCTTCGGCTTTTGTCAGCTTCTGGATTATGCAGCCTGCGTGTATGAGAACATGGTCTCCCGCCTCGCACTCCGTAAGGCCTGCTTCGGCTTCGATCTTATTGCCCCCAAGATCCACAACCGCAGTCCGCCCCTTTTTCTCTATGATCACTCCGCTCGATGCTATACACATTTTACATATCTCCTCTTATTGCAAAGCAAGGATATAAGCCTGGCCGACTGCTATGCCCTGATCATTGCCGGGTATGCGCTGGTTCATATATACATGAAATCCCTTTTCGGCAAGGCCATCGCAGCACATATTGCTCAGTACCCTGTTTGCAAAGCATCCTCCTGAAAGGCATACATTATTATCCGCTTTTTCATCCCTGATTTCCATACACTCCTTTATCACCCACATGGAAAGCATCCTGTGAAATCCCAGAGCCAGTTCTCTTTCACCTACACCCTTCTCCTTTGCCTTTATCAGATAATACAAAAGCTCTCTGGGATCCTTCGTGACAGGTATGGCATAGGTCGTAAGGGACAGCCTTAAAGCTTCAAGGGCGGCGTTTTCAAGTGCGATGGCACATTCGGATTCATAGGTGTTATATGTTCTGAATCCAAGGGCGGCGGATACGATATCAAAGAGCCTGCCTGCAGAGGAGGTTTCAAAGGTGTTTATATGCTCGTCCATGGCAGTATCTATGAGGGGGTTTCCGGTCTCGAATCCGGCTTCATGCTTAAGACAGAGCAGATCCTTGCCTGCATCCAAAGCCGCTTCATCCCCTCCTATAAGGGTGTAATAATCTATATGGCTCTTCCTTTCCGCATTGGATCCGGAAACATATAATATCTCTCCTCCCCATATCTTGCCGTCCCTGCCGTATCCCGTACCGTCCAGGGCAACTCCTATGGTGTGGGTGAGACCATGCTCTGCCATCACGGAAGCGATATGAGCATGATGATGATATATCCCGATAAGAGGTATCTTGTTCTTATCCGCGAATTCCCTTGCCAGGCGGCCGGACACGTAGCCCGGATGCTTGTCACAGGCTATGGCCTTGAATCTCATGGCATAGAGCTCCTGAAATCTTGCTATCTCGGCCTTCAGGTTTTCCTTTGCCCTGTAGCTTGCCAGGTCTCCGAAATAACCTGACAGCACGATGCTTCTTCCTTTTGCTATGGCAAAGGAGGATTTCAGATCCCCTCCCATGGCAAGCAGGCTTTTATCAAAGCTGCGATCTATCTCCAGTTTGTCGGGAACATATCCTCTGGCATATCTTATAACCTGAGTTTTCCCTCTAAACACCCTGGTGACCGAATCATCCAGCGGGACCATGATATCCCGTTTGTAGTACAGCATACCCTCTATACCATCAAACTCATGTCTTACGAATTCCTCGTCCGTATATATCAGAGGTTCCCCGCTTATATTGGCAGAGGTGACTATCACCGGTCCACAGGCATTTGCTATCATCTCGTGGACTCCGGACTGAGGCAGCATGGCACCTATATACCTGCTGTCACCGCATATGAAGCGGTTGAGCCTCTTTCTGCCTCCGCTCTTAAGCAGGACTATGGGGCGCCTGTAGGACTTCAGGAGTTTCTCTTCCTCCTTATCCATCAGCGCATACTCCCTGACTTCATCTGCATTTGCGAACATGACAGCAAAGGGTCTCTTCTCTCTGCCTTTTATCTCACGAAGCTTCAGTATGGCATATGTGTCCTCTACGGAGCATACAAACTGATATCCTCCCACGGCCTTGAGCGCAAGTATTCCCCCGTTCTCTATTATCCTGAAGGCATTGCTTAAGGCATAATTCCCCTCGGATATCTTTCCCGCCTCATCTAATATGGGCCTCGGGCCGCAGTCGTTACAGCTGATGGTCTGGGCGTAATGCCTTCTGGCCATGGGATCCTTCCCGTCATGATACTCCTCCTCACAGTCAGGGCACATATCGAAGACATTCATGGTCGTATTGACCCTGTCATAGGGAAGCTTTTTTATGATGGTATATCGGGGGCCGCAGGTTGTACAGGAAATATAAGGATAACCGTATCTCCTGTCAGTCATATCCTTCATCTCCGAAATACAGCGGGAGCATATGGCGATATCCACCGGTATATCGGGAAGCTCATCATTCCGACGTTCGTCCGAGTCAATGATAAAAAAACCGGCAGAGTCTGTATTACCCTCTACCGGTTTTATCAAGACGGAATCAATACGTGCTTCCTTCGGCTGCTGAGCCTTGATATGTTCCGCGAACTCGTAAGCCTTGTCCTCATCGATCCCTTTGAGACGGATACAGACCGCTCCACCGGAATTGCGCACGTCTCCGTCCAGCTCCATGGAGTTTGCCAGCCTGTATATATAAGGTCTGAAGCCTATGCCCTGCACAAGGCCTTTTACAATGATCTCATAATTCATGCCTTCTTATATCATTCACCCTGTTTTGAAGCATCTCCTGCGGTCTTTTGTGCGGCTGTATCTGTCGC
>CAMOIV010000117.1 GCA_946616305.1 uncultured Lachnospiraceae bacterium
ACCCTTAGGAATAACCTCAGACCTTACTGAGCGCCTGCTTCAGATCGGCGATCAGGTCCTCCTTGTCCTCAAGTCCGCATGACATACGTACCAGTCCCGCAGGTATGCCTGCAGCCTTAAGCTGTTCGTCATTCATCTGGCGATGTGTTGATGTAGCAGGATTCAGGCAGCATGTTCTGGCATCAGCCACATGAGTCTCTATAGCCGCAAGCTTCAGCTCCTTCATAAATCTCTGGGCCTGATCACGGCCTCCCTTTATCTCAAAGGAAACAACGCCACAGCCGCCGTTCGGCATGTATTTCATGGACAATTCATGATAGGGATCACTTGCAAGTCCCGGATAGTTAACCTTTTCTATCTTTTCATGGCTGCTTAAGAATTCCGCCACGGCCTGTCCGTTCTCAACATGCCTTGGCATGCGGACATGGAGAGATTCGAGTCCCAGATTAAGGATATAAGCGCTCTGAGGTGACTGCACACAGCCCAGATCTCGCATAAGCTGGGATGTTGCCTTGGTAATAAAAGCGCCTTCGATCCCGAACTTCTCCGCGTATACTATGCCGTGATAGGATTCATCGGGAGTGGTGAGTCCGGGAAACTTATCCTTATGGGCCATCCAGTCAAACTTGCCTGAATCTATTATAGCTCCGCCTACAGCGGCTCCGTGTCCGTCCATGTATTTCGTGGTGGAGTGAGTCACTATGTCTGCGCCCCACTCTATGGGACGGCAGTTTACCGGAGTCGGGAAGGTGTTGTCCACTATGAGCGGTATGCCGTGGGCATGGGCCGCACGTGCAAACTTCTCTATATCAAGTACCGTAAGCGCCGGATTTGCTATGGTCTCTCCGAATACTGCTCTGGTGTTGTCCTTGAAAGCGGCATTAAGCTCCTCCTCCGTACAGTCAGGTGATACGAAGGTAACATCGATACCCATCTTGGCCATGGTTACGGAGATCAGGTTAAAGGTCCCTCCGTAGATGGATGAGGATGAAACTATGTGGCTTCCGGCCTCGCATATATTGAACAGCGCAAAGAAATTGGCTGCCTGTCCCGAGGATGTGAGCATGGCTGCGCTTCCTCCCTCCAGAGCTGCAAGCTTTGCAGCTACCAGGTCGCAAGTGGGGTTCTGCAGCCTGGAGTAGAAATAACCGCTCTCTTCCAGGTCAAAAAGCTTCCCCATGTCCTCGCTGGTATCATATTTGAATGTGGTCGACTGGATTATGGGTATCTGTCTGGGTTCTCCGTTGCCGGGCCTGTATCCTGCCTGAACACATTTTGTGTTTATCTTCATGTTGTCCATATCGTATTCCTCCTTATTATCGAACACCGGGTGCGCCTGTTCACGATCGTTTCCCGTTATGCTCTTGTATAAAAACTCCGCTCTGCCCGTATTTATTCCCCATATGACTGCGTATGCGAAGCGCCGCCTTACCCGCGTTGATTTCTCATATGTCCGTATATTGGCTTTGCATGGGGCAGACCGCCCCCCGGTCCACGGTCATAGGCTGTACATGCTATAGGACATGTCGCAAATAACGCTGCGTGCCCAAAGACTTGTAGCAAAAAGATAAAAGCATGACATGCTGAGCATAAATCGCCTGGCATGCCATGCTCTAAGATCATCTAACCGTATTAAGCGGACTTTTTCGCTGCCGCCTTTTCTGCCGCAGACTTTTCTGCCGCAGACTTTTCTGCCCCCTTGCCGCTGGGTCTTACCAGGAAGAGGCACAGCACCAGAGCTATCACATACATGACAAGGGTGAAGTAAAGCACGTTCTGATATCCTACGGGATTCACCGTGATCTCATGCCCTGTGGCATCAACCTTTGTCAGGAATTCTCCGCTGTGATTAACGATGTATGTAGCTACCTGGTTACCTGTAAGTCCGGCAAATGCCCATGCCGAAAGAGTGATACCGTGGATCGCCGAGATGCTTCCCATGCCGTAATGGTCGGACAGGAGTGTAGGTACGTTGGAGAATCCGCCGCCGTATCCTGCATTGACCACAAAGATAAGAGCAAGTACCAGGAATATAAGCAGGCCGTTTCCTTCGCCGTTCTTTATTCCGCCTGTGATCATGACAAGCACGGTAAATGCGATTGAAAGGATGAAGATCATCTTATAGATCGTATTCCTGTCCTTCATGGTATCTGCCCATGCAGAGAAACCGAGTCTGCCGCCTGCATTGAAGATAGCGGATATGGTGGAGATGAGACCTGCCATAGCTGCAAGTCCTATGCACTTGACTATCATCTTCTCCTGAGAGATAAGAGCCAGACCGCAGGTGATATTGATATAGAACATTACCCAGATGCCGATATAGTTGGTGATGGGCTTGGTCTTGAGCACGTCCATGATCTTGGGCTTCTCGCTGTCATTCTGAGGCTCGTGCCAGTCGGCGGGCTTTGCCAGAAGGAGATGTCCGATGAACATCATGACAAAATACACACCGGCAAGGATCATGAACATCTTATATATACCGTTTCCTACTCCGTTTATCTCACTTCCCTGACTGCTGAGACCCGAAAGCATGCTCTGCATGATAGGGCTGGCTATGGCCTTTGCCGCTCCGAAGCCTGCCACCGCAAGTCCTGTGGCAAGACCTTTTCTGTCCTGGAACCAGAGCATCAGAGTCTTAACCGGTGAGAGATATCCCGTACCGAGACCTACGCCCATGATGAAGCCGTAGCTCACATATATGCCCACGAGAGCCAGCACGCTGTGCTGATGTGTGCCGCCGTACATGATGAACACGCCGGTGAGCAGCATGCCTGCTGCAAAGCATATGGTTGCTATCAGGGATGATTTGTGGATGTCCTTCTCAACGACATTGCCGAGGAAGGCCGCTGACATGCCAAGGAAGAAGATGGCGAATGAAAACGCCCATTCCACCGCTCCTTTCTTGAATCCGATATAGTCTGCTATCTCCTGGCTGAATATGGACCAGCAGTAAACAGTACCTATGCTGCAGTGAAGTAACAATGCAGGAATGGCAGCCCTGACCCATTTATTGGCCCGCCAGCCACCCTGAGCTTTTTCATTCGTTCCCATTCTTTATTCTCCTTGCCTTCGTGTAATATATTGAATCATGCCGATCCGCCCGTCACTCCGTTGCCTGCGTTATGTGTAAAAGCCGACACATTCTTAACCTGCGACAGGGTGATCCGCGTATCCGGCTGTAAAAAAGCGCCAAAGTTCATTATACTAAAAACAGCTGCTTATATCAAATAAATACGCTGTTTCAGAGCTCTATACCGTTTTTCCTGCAAAGCTCCCTTGCCGTATCCGGGGAATCAACACCTTCGCTGTTCTTTATGGGCGCAAACTCCTTCTCCCTTACAACCTCATAGGGCAGGCAGGAGGACAGCCTGTGTATCATATCCAGTACCAGCTGCTCGAACTTGAACCCGTTGGGGGCATCCGGCTTTATGAGGTTCCCGTCCTTATCGATATGCTGTATCTTCTTTTCCACTACATGAGGCGGCATATCCTTATCAAGTATGGCCTTCAGGTCCTTCTCGCGGAAGAGATAATTGAGGATCACTCCGTAATTATACGCAGGTTCCCCTCTGTCATCCTTAGCTTCCATCATTTCCTTTGAGAGCTCATAATATTCCACTATGGAGGGTCTGCCGTCCTCAAGGCACATGACGCCTACTCTTTCATCGGGAGCAGCTTTTTTGACCACCTTGGCTCCCACGGATACATCCGATATGACAGTGGCTCCCACAAAGCAGGGATCACAGATCCTCTGCAGTACATTGTCTACCGCGAAGATATTGATCCACTCTATCCCCTCGTCAGCTATGACCTTATCAAGTCCCGCTCTGATAAGAGATGAATACCAGCCTGCATTTCCGTTGGGCGAGGTCGATATCCGGCTTCTGCTCTCCATGTATACCCTGCCGTTTTCGTCACAAGCCGGAGCCATGTCCTGCTTGAAGAATATGATACGGTCCTCTCTGTATCCGAAGTAATCATGCTCCTTAAGGAATGACACTGTAGCGTCATGATTCTTCTCACTGGTCATCACGAAAAGCATGATCCAGGTATCGGTATCCCTGACCACTTCCAGGAGATTCTCGATGATCCTCTGGAAAATATAAACATGCTTCGTTATACCTATGTCAAACATGCCTTTGGGATCATCCGAGCCAAGTCTCGTCCCCATGCCCCCTGCAAGAAGGAGCGCTGCCACCTTGCCTTCCTTTATGACAGAGACACCCTTGTCGTAGAATTCCTTTTCCCGCTTTACTATCTCTTCTCTGGACATGGCCGAAAGAGGACTGAATTCCCCTCTTGTGCTGACGGCCGATCTGTCCTTCAGACTCCTTAACACCGAGAAGTCCAGGGTCTCTATCTGTTCCAGGAGTGACTTCTTCTCATCCTCGTCAAGGCTGTCAAAATGGTCCAGAACATGCTCCTGACCGTATTGCTTCAGTATCTTCTCTGCTTCCGGGCGTGTTATCATATCCGATCCCCTTGCTCTTTTATTTGTACATCCCATAGCCGGCATGAGCGCTGTCAGGCGGCTATCACACTAATCTATCACAAAAGACTGCAATTTTCCACTATTCCGGGGATCGTTCAGGTTGACAGTCGCATATATCATTTTCCAAACAGTTGCACCAAGTGTCTGCCTACATGACAGCATGTTTTCAAAATCCTCGACGCGGCTCAGGGATCAGACATGACATGGGAAGGATCATGGGAGGCATGGGAGACTACATATAGTATGCTATGGTAAATCAATACGTATATGTGGTATACTGATGGGGTATAGATGATCCTTAAGAAAGGAGCTTTATGATATGTCAGACAACAAAGCATCCGAGATCATAGAGAAATGGCGCGAAAAGCAGATCCAGAGCGGCAGCGACCTGGAGGTGGCCATGAAAGGCAAGGCCATATCTCTGGCTTATCACACCAATAAGCTTGAGTATCCCGACGTGACCTATGACGATACCAGAGAGGTTTTCATGTCAGGCAGGGTTTCAGGGTACTCCGGCAAGGTACGGACTCTTATCGCAATACAGAATGCCAGGACTGCCTGGGATCTTTTCAAGGACTCCTTTGATGACATGCGTCCCATAGATGAGACACTGGTGAAGGAATTTCATCGGGAGCTCACCAGCGGAACATATGCCGAGGACAGATACAGACACGGTGAGAGACCCGGCGAATACAAGATCGGTGACTATGTTACCGGACGTTACGAGGTTGGAGCTCCTCCGGAGGATGTTGCAGAGGAAATGAAAGAGCTCATAGATGAGCTGCAGGATGTATCCCCCGGCAAGGTCCTTACGGCAGCTGCCTACTTCCATGTGAAGTTCGAGAACATCCACGGCTTTGCCGACGGCAACGGCCGTACCGGAAGGCTTCTCATGAACTATTTCCTCGCATGCAACGATCATCCCATAATCATAATCCGCGAAGAGAACAAGAAGGAATACATGTCAGCCCTGGAGGCCTGGGACTTCTCTCAGAAGCTGGAGCCCATGCGTGATCTCCTGGAGGAATCCATGATAAAGACCTGGGAAGACCTGGTGT
>CAMOIV010000118.1 GCA_946616305.1 uncultured Lachnospiraceae bacterium
GCATACATAACACACCCCGGAAGTCCCATAACGGCTATCCGTCTTCCCTCATGCATCAGATATGACAAGAGGAACATGGCTCCGGGCAGCACAGGTGCGCCATAGGATACGATATCGGCTCCGGTATCACGTATGGCGGCAGGAGTCCTGTCATCGGGATCCACACTCATGCCTCCGCTCACCAGCACCATGTCAGCGCCATCTGACACGTAGTCCAATATAGCTTTTGTTATAGCCTCTTTATCATCGTCCAGGATCTGCTGTCCCATAAATATCGCACCATACTCTGCCATCTTGTCCATGAGCACAGGGCCAAAAGCATCCTTTATCCTTCCCCTGGCAACCTCGCTGCCGGTGGTGACTATCCCGTATCTTACATGGTCGAATGGCATGATGGACAGGATCGGGGATGATCCGGCGATCTCTCTGGCACGGTTCATCTTCTCCTCCTCGATCACAAGGGGTATTATCCTGGTGCCGCACAGCTTATCTCCTGCCTTAACAGGGAAATTGCCATGCCTTGTGGCTATCATCATCTCTCCCAGGGAATTCACGGCATCAAGCTTATCCCTATCAACCTTCAGGAGTCCGTCTCTTGCCGCTCTGATCTCGATCTTGCCCTCGCTGGGTTCTGACGCTTCCATGTATTTCAGTTCTTTCGCTGCTATATCCTTAAGGATCAGGCAGGCCTCATCTTCATGGAGCATCCCCTCCTGCTTCTCCCATACGTAGAGATTCTCCTTACCTACGGATAGCAGCACAGGTATGTCCTCTTCCGTTACTATATGGCCCTTCTTGAATACAGGCCCTTTGCTCACTCCGGGAACTATCCTGGTGATATCATGGCAGAGCACACTTCCTGCCGCATCTTCTGTCCTTATCAATTTCATATAATCTGTCACTCCAAACCGTCAGATCCTGTCAAGGCCCATCAGCTCATGTCCAAACCATCTTGCCGTCAGGTTTCGTCAGGGCCTGTCATCATGTCAAAATACTCTTTAAGGCATAAATATATCCCCTTCACATCGTCATACCCGAATACGGGATGTGACATGTTTTCAGGGGATATCTGATCGGTCACTGTGCATATGGTGTTGTCATCCGGCGGGATGTGACTCAAGTCTCCTCTTCCCGCTCCCTTGCGCTGCATCACTATCTTTGGATAAGCGGAAGCCTTCATTCCCTCTATGATCACCACATCCGGCGGAGGATCCTGACTCTTTATAAGTTCAAGCATCTCCTCCACACCTTTGCTGTTCTTAACATGCAGGGAATATCTGGTATCCGTAAATACAGCCGAGCAGACCGCTCCTGCCTTCGTATACAGATCCGTGTCACTGCAAGGCACATCCGTATAACAGTCGCAGCCGTCATGCTTTAACACACTGACCGAGTACCCGTCTATAATAAATTCGTTGATAAGCTTTACTATAAGACCCGTCTTGCCGCTGTTACTGAATCCGCTGACACAGAAAACATAAGGCTTCAGCAATTCAGCAAGCTCTTCCTTCGTATTGATGTTCCTTACGCATTTCTTATCAAAACACGTGTTATCCAGCATTATGTACTTCGTGTTAACGCTGTCAAGGATCTCTCTGAGCCTTAATCTGCCCTTGGCCATCAGCTCCTCTATCACGGGAATAAGGGATCTCTTGTATATGGCGCATAAAGGCTCGATCCTGTCAGCGCTCCTTATGACATAGCAGTCGTGATCCGAAGAGATATAACCTGCGATATACTGCACTATCTCCTTCTTCATGAAGGGCATGTCGGCAGCGCAGATAAAGACATACTCGGACTTTGAAGACGCAAGGACCCGTCTGATACCCTCCATGGGGCCCATGTCCTTATTCTCGTCATAAACGACCAAAGCACCCGTATCCTCATAGACACCCTTTTCTCCGGCAGACACGATGACCTCTGCAAAGGATGAGAATTCATCAATGAGAGAATCTATGATCCGTACATTATTTATTTCGATAAGGGCTTTGTTCCTGCCCATACGGGAGCTTTTGCCCCCGGCAAGTATGCCCACGGAGATGTTCTTATTTTTCATATATTCCTGTAACGCTTTTTATCGTTATCCGAATGATCCCCTTATTATCATTATGCAGTTCTTACGGTCACCCCGGAAGAGCACTGTCCGATCACGGGATCAGGTGTCTGACACTACCGGATCAGATGCTTGAAGTATCCTAAGAGAGAAATCGCAATATCTCTACCGCATCTCCCGCACTAAGTGTATGTCCCGCAGGGATGTCCATGTAGCAGTTGCACTCCGTCATATCCGAAAAGACAGAGGATCTGTTCTTTTTGCCCACGGGATAGGCCTTACCGCCCTCATATCTGCCACGGATGATGCGCCGCATCTTATTCACCTTTTCATAAGGAGCTCCGGCTATGGTCTTTTCCCGCTTGAGCTTAAGACAAGGCGCCGCCATAATGGAGGCCGCCGCCTCGTGAAAATACAGATCGAAATTCACCAAAGCCGCAAAGGGATTGCCTGACAGACACAATATCGGCTTATCCTCATAAACAGCAAAAACGGTGGGACTTCCGGGGGACAATGAAACCCTGTAGAAAAGCTTATGGGCCCCTATGTCATCAAGGACACCGTGGATCAGGTCCTTATTCCCGACAGATACTCCTCCGGTGGTTATAACCATATCCGATGCATCCAGTGCCTCAAGAAGGGCGCCCTGTATCACATCCTCCTCATCGGGACACAGTCTGTCGTATGAGACCTCAAAGCCCAGACTTCTTACCGAGGATGCGATCATATAGGATATGCTGTTGTAGATACGGCCCTCCGCAAGGCTCTCTCCGGGTCTTGTAAGCTCACTGCCCGTGGATACGATACCGACCCTCAGGGGCCTTCTCACATGGACTTCTCCGAAGCCGCATCCTGCAAGGAGTCCGGCCTCTATCCTGCCGATCCTTGTACCTGCAGGGACTGCCATATCTCCTGAAGCCATGTTCTCGCCCACAGGACAGTAGTTCATGTAGGCAGATATCTCCTGATGAATAAGAACTTCTGCAGTTCCCTGATCTGTATCCTCCTGCTTGACCACGCTGTCGTATCCTTCCGGGATCTTAGCCCCGGTCATGATCCTGACAGCAGTGCCCTCGCTGTAAGAAAAACGGCTCACCTCACCGGCATTGATCTCATCGATTACCTTAAGGGGCACCGGTCTGTCAGGGCGTGCACCTTCAGTATCCGAAGCCCTCACCGCATATCCGTCCATGGCAGAGCGCGGAAAGGATGGCACATCTATCCCTGATACATGGTCTCTTGACGTTATCATCCCATATGCTTCACCAAGAGGGACTACCATCTCCTCACATGTATCCTTACATGCTCCGTTTATCCTTGATAAGGCTTCCTCCAGAGATATCCCTGTCAGATCCCCGTATCTTCCCATTCGCTTATCTTCTCCAGTTTAACTGCGCACACCTTGTATTCGGGTATCCTTGCAAAGCTGTCAAGCGCCGCATTGGTGAGCCTGTTTACGGGAGAATCCGGGAAATGGAAGGGCATCCAGGTCTCACCCTCGGACACCTTGCGTCCCACCCTTGCAACGGCTGTTACGGCCCCTCTGCGGCTCCTTACCACGATCTTCTCACCGTTGGTTATATAAAGCCTGTTGGCATCCTTTACATTAAGCTCTATAAAGCCCTCGCTTGCCATCTCATTAAGCCCCTGTGACCTCAGGGTCATGGCACCTGCATTGTACTGATACAATATCCTGCCCGTCATGAGGATGAGGGGATATTCATCATCCGGCAGCTCTGCAGAGGGTTTAAACTCGGCCGGGTAGAATAAAGCCTTTCCTCTGGCCGGCTTACCCACATGCATTATGGGGGTCCCGGGATGATCCTTATCCTTGCAAGGCCACTGCAGACTCTCTCCCCTGTCCAGTCTCTCATAGGATATACCATGGAAGCTGGGAGTAAGAGAAGCTATCTCATCCATTATCTGGGAGGCCGTCAGTCTCTTTTGAGGATACCCCATGGCATTCATGAGATCAGTGATGATGTCCGTATCAAGCCTCATATTACCGGGCACGGTGACTGCCTTTCTGATACGCTGTACTCTTCTCTCCGTATTACTGAAGGTTCCTTCCTTCTCGGCATAGCTGACTGCAGGCAGGATCACGTCGGCATACCGTGCGGTTTTTGTCATGAACAGATCCTGTACCACCAGGAAATCAAGACTTTCCAGCGCCTTTATTATATGCTTCGTGTCCGGATCCGATACTATGGGATCCTCGCCGCAGATATAGAGTCCCCTTATCTTACCTTCTATGGCCGCAGGAAATACTTCCGTTGCCTTAAGTCCTGGCTTGGGTGACAGAGAAACTCCCCAGGCCTCCTCAAACTTCTTTCTGACCTCATCATTATCCACCTTCTGATATCCGGGATAATCCGTAGGCTGAGCTCCCATGTCACAGGCACCCTGCACGTTATTCTGTCCACGCAGGGGATTCACTCCGCATCCGCTCTTACCTATCTTACCCACGGACAGAGCCAGATTTGACATGCTCATAACGCCCTCTGTTCCGGTGGAATGCTCCGTAACACCCAGACAGTATATGATGGGTGCCTTGGCTGCACCGGCATACATCCTTGCTGCCTCTCTTAACATATCGGGATCGATATGACAGATCTCCCCCACCTTTTCGGGAGTATAATCGGCAACGATCTTCTTTAATTCCTCAAAGCCTTCGGTATTCTCACTTATGTATTTCTCATCCGTAAGGCCTTCGTTTATTATCACGTTCAGCATCCCGTTGGCACAGGCAACGTTGGTGCCGGGCCTCAGCTTCAGGTGGATGTCCGCATATTTGGACAGCCCGATATCTCTGGGATCTATGACTATGAGCCTCGTACCTCTGCTCACTGCCTGTCTGATCTGCATGCCAACCACGGGATGTGCTTCCTCCGGATTTGAGCCCACCAGCATGATGCAGTCCACATCGTGAGTGATATCGTATATGGGATTGGTCATGGCTCCTGAGCCCAAGGTCTTGGCAAGTCCCGCCACCGTAGCCGAATGACAGACTCTGGCACAGTTATCCGTATTGTTGGTACCGAAGCAGGTACGCACCATCTTCTGTACCATGTAGATATCCTCATTGGCAGATCTGGAGCAGGCAAAGCCCGCAAGGCTGTCTCCGCCGGATTCCGCCTTGATCTTCATGAACTGTTCCGCACAGTATCCTATGGCCTTCTCCCAGGATGCCTCCTCGAACTCTCCTGTTTCCCTGTTCTTTATGAGGGGTTGTGTAAGTCTGTCCTCAGATGAGACGAAATCAAAGCTTCCCGATCTTCCCTTGACACATAGCATGCCGTGATTGGAAGGTCCGTCGTAGGGCTCGGTATTCACTATCCTGTCACCCTTAACCACCAGATAGAACTGACATCCCGTAGCACAGTGCGGACAGGTGGTAAGCACCTTCCTTGTCTCCCATTC
>CAMOIV010000119.1 GCA_946616305.1 uncultured Lachnospiraceae bacterium
ATGCTCATGGTCGTGGTCATGATGATGGTGATGATGATGCTCCTCTTCATCAGGCAGCTTTTTCATCTCCTCTATAAGGGAATCCACCAGAGTATGGCCCTTCTCCATGGCTTCAACCATGCGGCCTCCGGTGATATC
Organism: uncultured Lachnospiraceae bacterium; assembly: GCA_946616305.1. GTDB lineage: Bacteria > Bacillota > Clostridia > Lachnospirales > Lachnospiraceae > NK4A144. Next base: position 139 of record CAMOIV010000119.1, read on the forward strand.
GTCCCAGGGAGTGGTTATTATGACCGCTTCCTTATTATGCTCCCTGATAAGAGCCATGGCCTGATCCAGCTTATCCTGAGACATGTCCTGTGTACGGGACATCACCACGGTTCCCGCGGATTCTATCTGATTATTGAAGAATTCTCCGAAATTCTTCATATACATCTTAGCCTTTTTACCGTCCACAACAGTGACCATGGAATTTATAACCACGGCCTCTTCCTCTTCGTTGACTCTCTCAACAGCCTTTGCCACATCAGAGAGCTTACCCACACCCGAAGGCTCTATGATGATCCTGTCAGGAGCATACTGCTCTATCACCTGCTTTAAGGATGTCTTGAAATCTCCCACCAGTGAGCAGCAGATGCATCCCGAGTTCATCTCGGTGATCTCTATCCCCGCCTCCTTGAGGAAGCCTCCGTCTATGCCTATCTCGCCGAATTCATTCTCTATGAGTACAACCTTCTCTCCCGAGAATGCTTCCTTGATGAGCTTCTTTATAAGTGTGGTCTTGCCTGCTCCCAAAAAACCTGAAATAATATCAATCTTTGTCATCTTCGCCTCCGTTTATTCCTGTCAGTTTGTCTATCTTATCCATTATCTCCTCCCTGCCGCTCTTATTAAGTGCAGAAAAGAGAAAAATCTCCGTATCATCCGTGACTCTTAAGGTATTCTTGATCTCAAGCACAGCCTTATTGATCTGGGACTTCTTTAGCTTATCCGACTTCGTCAGTATAAGCACCGGGACATATCCCGCATTTACTATCCACTCATACATCATGGCGTCATCCCTGTTGGGCGTCCGCCTGATGTCAAGAAGGAGAAATACTGCCCTCAGATCCTTCGAGGAATTCAGATACCTCTCTATCATAGGGCCCCAGGATGCTCTGAAATCCTCTCCCACGCTGGCATATCCGTACCCGGGCAGATCAACGAAATATACATCATCATTGATCCGGTAAAAATTCATGGTCCTGGTCTTGCCGGGGGTGGATGAAGTCCTTGCCAGGGATTTTCTCTGTATGAGTACGTTTATTAGGGAGGACTTGCCCACATTGGATCTGCCTGCAAAGGCGATCTCGGGGAGCTTCGTCTCAGGGAGTTTCTTAGTGGTAACTCCTGCCACATCCGTAAGTTCGACTTTCTTTATCTTCATATACGACACCGCTCGGTTCACGGGCTAATGATCACCTCCGGATCCATCCTTCAAACCCGGAGGCTCCCGGAAGCCCGGACCATTTTATAGGTTAAGGGTCACCCTACGGGGTGACCCTCTTTTTCTTCTTGGAATCGAAATATACCTCCAAAGGCGCTACTCCCTTTTCCACGGAGTCCTTGGTGATTATCACCTCACTTATGGACTCATCGGAAGGAACTCTGAACATGACATCCGTCATGGTCTCCTCCAATATGGATCGAAGGCCTCTGGCTCCCGTCTTTCGCTTTATGGCCTTATCCGCGATGGCCTCCACCGCTCCTTCGTCAAAGGTAAGCTTGACTCCGTCCAGATCCATAAGCTTTATATACTGTTTTACTATGGCATTCTTGGGCTCGGTTAAGATCCTCACCAGAGCATCCCTGTCCAGATTGTCCAAAGCCACGGTTATGGGAAGTCTTCCGATAAGCTCCGGTATTATCCCGTATTTCACCAGATCCTCGGGCTGTACCTTATGCAGGGCATCATTCATCAGCTTATCCCTGTTGGCACCTATCTCAGCTGCAAAGCCGATGGACTTGGTATCAAGTCTTGTCTCCACCACCTTATCCAGTCCCTCGAAGGCTCCGCCCACTATGAAAAGGATATTTGTGGTATCGATCTGGATCATCTCCTGCCTGGGATGCTTTCTTCCTCCCTGAGGCGGAACCGATGCCTGGGTCCCCTCTATGATCTTAAGAAGGGCCTGCTGTACGCCTTCACCGGATACATCCCTTGTTATGGACACATTCTCTCCCTTTCTGGAGATCTTGTCTATCTCATCGATATATATGATGCCGATCTGTGCCCTTTCCACATCATAATCCGCTGCCTGGATGAGCTTAAGCAGGATGTTCTCCACATCCTCGCCCACATATCCGGCCTCCGTGAGGCTTGTGGCATCGGCTATGGCGAAGGGTACGTTGATGATCCTGGCAAGAGTCTGCGCGAGCAGCGTCTTTCCGGAGCCTGTGGGTCCCAGCAGAAGTATGTTGCTCTTCTGCAGCTCCACTCCTCCGTCATCCGGAGCCATGATCCTCTTGTAATGATTATATACCGCAACCGAAAGGACCTTCTTTGCATCCTCCTGTCCTATGACATATTCGTCAAGGAAGTCATGGATCTCTTCAGGCTTCAGCAGATTGATGTCAAGTCCCTCGCCTATGGGGGCGATATCTACCTCGTCATCGATTATATCCGCACATATGGCTACGCACTCATCGCAGATATATGTCCCGTTGGGTCCTGCTATCAGCTTATGCACCTCATCCTGGGGTTTACCGCAGAACGAGCATCTTATATCCTCATCGCCTGTTTTCTTGTTTGACATTATTTTTCTTCGTCTTTCTTATCCTTATCGGGATCCGTACGCTTGTCCACGATCTTATCTACCAGACCGTACTCCAGTGCCTCTTCGGCAGAAAGCCAGTTATCTCTCTCTGTATCCTCAGCCACCTGCTCAACAGGCTTTCCGGTATTGGCGGCCAGTATCTCATTCAGTCTCTTCTTGGTACGAAGTATATGCTCTGCAGCTATCTGTATCTCCGTGGCCTGTCCCTGGGTACCGCCTGAAGGCTGGTGTATCATCACCTCCGCATTGGGAAGGATCATCCTCTTGCCCTTTGCACCTCCTGCCAGGAGAAAAGCACCCATGGATGCGGCCATACCTATGCATATGGTAGAGACATCGCACTTTACATACTGCATGGTATCATATATTGCAAATCCGTCCGTGACCGACCCGCCGGGTGAATCTATGTAGAAATGGATATCCTTCTCGGGATCCTCTGCCTCCAGGAAAAGGATCTGCGCAACCACCAGTCCGGCAGTCTGGGAATTTACCTCGTCTCCCAGAAATACGATCCTCTCCTTCAAAAGCCTGGAGTATATATCATATGCTCTTTCGCCACGGTTCGTGGTCTCAATGACGGTAGGTACCAACATGTCCAAACCTCCTTGTATACCGGGGATCACTCCTCGGCTTCCTTGTCCTTCTTGGATGCAGACTTAGATTTCTTTGCGACCTTCTTCTTTTCGATCACATCATCATCCTCAGCCTTAACCTTCTTGCTCTTATCCTCTTTTGAATTCTCGATGATGAGATCCACTGCCCGTCTGACCTTAAGATCGGTGGTGATGGCCTTTCTTTCGTTGTCGGTCACGAGGCTCTTCATGCTGTCAACCGGCATGCCGTAGTTATCGGCCATGGTCTTGATCTCTTCCTCGATATCCTCGTCAGTTATCTCGATGTTCTCCTTCTCGGCAACAGCCTCAAGCACCAGACGGCTCTCGATGTTGAGCTTGGCCTGCTGCTTCATATCATCACGAAGCTTGTCGATGGTGACACCGGTATACTGCATATACTGCTCAAGAGTGAGTCCCTGGCTTCTGAAGCGGTTCTCGTAATTTCTCACCATCTCATCTGCCTCTGTATCTATCATGGGCTGAGGTATCTCGATGTTGGAATCCTCAACCAGAGCCTTTACGGCCTCGTCCTCTTTCTTATTCCTTGCAGCAACCTTCTTCCTGTCCTCTATGGTCTGCCTGATATCCGCCTTGTACTCATCAACTGTCTCGAATTCGGAGACATCCGATACAAAGTCATCATCCAGCTCGGGGAGCTGCTTCATGGTTATGCCGTGGAGCTTTACGGCAAATACCGCCGGCTTTCCGGCAAGGCTCTTCTCATGATACTGCTCCGGGAAGGTCACGTTAACGTCAAATTCATCTCCGATATTATGGCCGACTATCTGCTCCTCGAAGCCCTCTATGAAGGTATGGGATCCGAGAACCAGGCTCTGTCCCTCGGCTGTACCGCCGTCGAACTTGACTCCGTCAACGGAACCGGAATAATCGATGATAACGGTATCATCGTCCTTTGCGCTCCTGTCGGTCACATCCACCTGCCTTGCATTCTTCTCCAGCTCCTTGTTGATCTCCTCCTCGATCTCCTCGTCGGAAACAGAGACATCAACGGCCTCAACCTTTATTCCCTTGTATTTACCCAGTTCAACGGGAGGCTTCAGAGCTACCTCGGCAGTATATATGAAGGGCTTGCCCTTCTCGATCTGAGATACGGATATTTCGGGTCTTGATACTATATCCTCTCCGGACTCCGTAACGGCATCGGGATATGACTCATTGATGAGTGTTTCGGCTGCCTCCTCGTAGAACACTCCCTCACCGTACATTTTCTCGATAAGTGCTCTGGGCGCCTTTCCCTTTCTGAACCCGGGGATGCTGATACGATTCCTCTGCTTCAGATAAACCTTCTGTATAGCCTTCTCAAGCTCCTCCGCAGCCAGTTCTACCGTAAGCTTCGCCATACTGTGCTCTAACTTCTCAACCTTTACACTCATTTGTATATTTCCTTTCAATTAAATGATCACGTATACAGCGGATCCCAATGACCCTAATACGACAGATTATTGTAACACACATAGAGCCTTTGACCCTATTAAGAAAATGTGAACAAATTATGTCTTATTCATGAACAAGAGGCATGATAACACATTACTTCTCAGGATGCAGCTTCGCAAATCTGCAAGGATCAGTTTCCCATCACAATGGAATATGCCTCATCGGCCTATATTTGTCAACGAAAAACGGCTGATCCGATGTCACCGTTTCTATCGGGGGATACCGTAAGTTCCAGTCCTTTACCGTTGTTTATTTCATACAGGCGCATCCCATCGCCCTTTCCCCCGATCAGCCGGTGTTCTTCAACGCCGAACAACTGACTGTCATGTCCGATATATCTGTTCATCATTACATTAACCCCCTGACTGCGTCATAAAGCCTGTCATATCTGTCAAAAACCTCCAAATATTTCTTTCGGTATTCAGGCCTTGGCTCATACGTCTTTATTCTCTCCACCATCTGCATTGCGGCCTCATCAAGGTTATTAAAGACTCCCATGGCAACC
>CAMOIV010000120.1 GCA_946616305.1 uncultured Lachnospiraceae bacterium
CCGTTGTGATGCTGCTGAAGGATAGACCTTACATCCTTAACGGGTACAGTTGAGAGATAGTACTCGGGATCGTTGATATTACCGTTATACTGGGTCATAAGCCATTTCCAGTCTGCAGGACTGATCTTGATGCTGTCTTTACCGTCCTTGTCCACAAATGTGACTACTCCCTTGTTATCATAATCATAGCCCCATTTGGTCTTACCCGCTCCGCCACTGACGTTACTAAGCTGCTCATCATTGAGCTTGTTGATCTCACTCATGTTTTTATTACCTCCGTGTTTTCTGATGATCAGTTACATCTTTTACCATTATATACGAATATGACACGAGTTTGGCACAAAATATTGTATTTTTTTGTTTTTTTATACATGCCGGTCAATGTGACAGATCGAAAAGCTCTGCGATGAAGGCATCGGTGAGGATATCGGAGGTTTTACCTTGTTTTAGGATCCCACCGTTTTTGATGGTCATCACCCTGTCTGCTGTTTCCTTAACGATATCCAGCTCATGCATTGACATTATGACCGTCATCTCACCTTTGGATACAAGCCCTTTTACCACGTCGGCAAACAGTTTTTTGTGCTTGATATCAAGGAAATTCGTGGGTTCATCCAACAGGAGGATCTTCGGCTCCTGGGCTATGGCCCTTGATAACATCACAAGCTGCCTCTGTCCGTCGGATATCTCGCTCATATATCTGTCCTTTATGTCACGGGTTCCCGTGATCTCCATGGCTTCTTCAACAATATCAAGATCATGATCGGACAGAGTGCCAAGTCTCCCGGTGTATGGATATCTCCCTGACGAGACCATGTCATGACATGTGAAATAATCAGGCCTTACGGCTCTGGTCATGACTATGGCCATGAGCTTTGCACGCTCCTTCGCGGAAAGCCCGGTGATATCCTGTCCCATAGCCTCCATGGTACCGGACAGAGGAGGTATGGCACCGCCAAGCGTCTTAAGGAGTGTTGATTTCCCGCATCCGTTTTCTCCTGCTACGGCGGTTATCTCTCCGGCCCTTAATGCCATATCAACACCGGATACTACAGGCTTTCTGCCGTATCCTACTGTGAGGTTACGGGTTTCAAGTATGATCCCCTCAGTCATGTCTTCTGCCCCTTTCCAGTAATACCATGATCACAACCGGAGCTCCGAACACGGCTGTCACCGAAGATATGGAAAGCTCTGTTGGTGAGAAAAGGAGCCTGGCTGCGAGATCCGATATCAGGCAGAAGGCCGCTCCTCCCAGGAAGCATGCAGGTATCATCTTCTCCGGTCTGACGGTGCGAAACATGCGTCTGGCAAGATGCGGGACCGCTACGCCGACAAAAGAGATGGGGCCTGCAAATGCCGTGACGGTAGCTGACAGCAGGGAAGAGCACAGTATTAGCAGGATCCTGAAAAGCTTCAGATCGACTCCCACGGATCTGGCATACTCCTCTCCCGTAAGGTATGCTCCGATAGGTTTTTTCAGTGCAAAACTCCCTGCCAGACCTATCACGGCAAATACGGAAAAGCATAGGACATTCCCCATGTTCATCCCGGAAAAGCTGCCCATGGACCAGTAATGCAGGTTCACTATATTCCTGTCATCGGCAAAGGTTATGAGGAAATCCGTTAGTGCGGAGCATATATAGCCTATCATCACGCCGGACAGTACCAGCACAGACATCCTGTCTGTATATCTTGATATGAAAAGAACGGCCATCGTGGATATGGCTGCACCGATAAATGACGCCAGCACCATACCTGCCGAGTTTATATGTATCCCTCTGCCAAGGAACAGGATCAGGACGACGGCCGTCATCAGCTTGGCCCCTCCCGATATGCCAAGCACAAAGGGGCCTGCTATGGGATTTGAGAAAAAGACCTGAAGAAGGTATCCGGAAACCGCCAAAGCTCCGCCAAGGACAAGAGCCGCCAGCGTCCTGGGAAGCCTGATACCCATGAGGATGGTATAAAAACCGGGATCATCAAAACCGGCCGTGCCGAGTATGATGCCAAGCGCTGCCGGTATGAGTATAAAGATGATAAGTATCAGGTATGATGCGATATCCTTTTTCATTTCAGCTTCTTGAAATAAGTCATGTCCCTGTCCCTGCCCGATATTATATCACTAAGGTCGGCTATCATGTCCGCTGCCTCACAGGTGGCCTGAAATATGGTATCCTCCGTGGCATATACCCTGCCCTCCTTAAAGGCCTTGAATTCCGACAGAAGGGCCGTATCCGACATCAGCTGATCCATGGACTTCGGCATACCGTAGAGCGTGGATTCGTAGATAAGGATATCCGCGTCCCTGCCCTTCAGGTAAAAATCCTCCATGGAGATATTGACGGAAGAAGCATGTCCGCCCTCCGGCAGCTTAAGATCCGATATGCCGTTTATCCCCCCTGCCATTTCCGTCATCCTGGAGAGATAATCCTCCGGGTTTCTTACTCCCACATGCCCTTTCGGACTTATATAGAAGAAAACCACCTTTGGCTTGCTGTCTTTTTTATGGGATACCTCTGCCGTGACCTTATCGATGTCATCGCAGCATTTTTTGAAGTAACTGTCTGCCTTGTCATATTCTCCCGTAAGGAGGCCGTACAGCTTTATCCACTCCACTCTCCCTCTGGGATCCTCCTCGTAGCTTGTCATATCCACGAATACCGGTATGGAAAGTTCCTCCAGCTTCTCTTTCGTTTCGGGAGAGTGGTATATCATGGTATTCTCTATGGCGATATCCGTACCCTTTATGAGGAGGCTTTCGTAATCGGGCGTATCATACTTGCCCTCATAGGCTATCTCTCCCTTCTTCACCTTATCCGCCACAGTATCATCAGTCCATTTTGAAGCTTCTGCTCCGGCCGAAGATACCCTGCCAAGAGAATCGAGCCTTGTAAAAAAATCCATGCTGGAGGTTGATGCAACATATGCCTTCTCCACGGGAGTCCTGATGACTGTCACATCCTCAGGGATATTGGCAGGTAGCTTTCCTTTCTTCGGCACCAGAAGGTATTCATCCTCCCCGACTCTTACATCATGTATGTCCCCTTCATATGAGGTCACGTTAAAGCCCGTGGCATATTCACCCTTTATCTCTCCTGTCTTTTTAAGACCATCGAAAGAAGCAGACCCCTTAGCGGGATCTGCCTCCTTGATGGTATCAGGATCAAAATATAATGTATAATCGATCTCATAAGGCTTGCTCATGGCTGTGGTATCTGCCACAACACTCATCTTATATCCGAAGCCCTTCACCGGTATCACAAAGGAAGAAGTACCTCCCGAGGTGTCCGCAAAGTATTTCTCCCCGTCTACTATCATATAATCGTAATTATCCGACGACCACACTATGACAGCTTCCGCCTTACCGTCCTTTACGGTGATGACGGCAGGCGAATCAACGGATGCCTTTCCGGAGCCTCCCTCCAGTGTCACATCCATGTAATAAGTACCGTCCGCTAACCCCAGATCTGCTGCAGTTTTATACCTTGCCTCCTTAAAGGCTTCCTCCGGCAGGGATGAACTCTCAAAAAGCAGAGTCCTGTCATACCATTGCTCCTTTTTCCTGCTGTATGCTGCATAGGGAAGAGCCTTGTCCAGAGCCTCTACCGGTACCGCATAAAGCTGATCCCCCTTCTCATCCTCGTTAAAGTTTATAAGTTCCTCTTCAGGAGCCGCTGCCGCTTCCTCGGCGCTTCCTGCATACATATACAGATACGAATCGCTCTCTATACGCAGTACTGCCTCCATGGTGCCGCCTGAAACAACAAGGGTACTCTCTGCCACCTTGAACATGGATGAGCTCGACTGCATGGATATGTCGTATTCGCCGTCATTGAGCTCATCTGCCGCAACAGGTGTAAGTCCCTTATCATCTATCTCGGAGCCCTTGGCATAATCCGAGCTGTCAGCAACCTTGTCCTTATCGCTCTGTGCCGCCTCTTTATCCGGCTTGCCGGCCTTCTCACTGCCTTTATCCTCATCACTGTCTGCCCCGGCATCATCCTTATCATCCTCGCTGTCTGCTACGGTATCGTCCTTATCATCTGCAGATGCTGCCTCGGTATCGGCTGTCTCTCCTCCGCCTTCCGCAGAGTCATCCTGTGTTTCGGCGGCTCCCACATTGCTCTGTGCCGCCCCGTCTTTGGAGGATGCACCGCATCCAAAGGACAACAGGCACACGGATAGGATGATCATCAGTATTCTATTCTTCATAAGTTTATAGATTCTCCTGTCTTATAGTTATCTCCGGCATGATCACCTGATACACCGGAGTGATATATGTTTCTATTACCATGCAGCATCGATAAGGCATCCCTTACCGGTTTATGTGTGTGCCGGAACACAACATATTCTTGCCCGGTCTATACATACATGCGCTCACTGCCAAGGAGCTCCCTGTCTATCAGGGTCACCCCTGTCCTCTCCGCAAGCATTACTGCCGCAGGAGTGAAATGGCTGTTGGTTATGACCACACAGCGGTCCGCATCATAGTACCCCTTGCCGGAAAGAGCCTGCTGGACCGAGGCCTCTCCCACCGGGTTCTTATAACGCTTGGCCTGTACCACGGTCCTCACGCCCTTCTTTGTAAGCAACAGGTCGGCTCCGTAGTCGTTGCTTGCAGGCGTATACCTGACCTTATAACCCTTCCTGCCGTACAGAAGCCCCAGATATGCCTCGAACTCCTCTCCGCTCATCTTATCTATCCTGCGAAGAGATGTCCCGGCAAGCCTCATCCTCCTGATAAGATGTACCGCGATCCTGAAGATCACATAGGCTGCCGTTGCATATATCAGATCTCTGAGATACCATCCCGGATCCAAAACCAGTCTCTGCCTGATGCAAAGTACGACAAAAAGCTGTGCCATAAGGTAGATCAGGAATACGGACGTCCTTGATATCTCCGCTGTTTCTCTCTTACTTTTCATCATATGGTCCCTCCGCTTTGATCTTTTTTGATCTTCTTTGATCATCCGTCATCACCGATGTCTCAGGATCCTGTATCCTTCATCGGTCTGCGTGAAATACCATATTGAATGATAATATAGAGAGTGTACGATAGAACGGACAGTGGCGCCTTAAGCGTTACTGTTCACAGCCTTTCAGGCTGCGAACGTAACGGGTTTTGCCAATTA
>CAMOIV010000121.1 GCA_946616305.1 uncultured Lachnospiraceae bacterium
CGGCAGCAGGAGCAGCCTCCTCGGTCTTTGCAGACTCAGCAGCCTCTGTAGCGGCAGGCTCGGCAGCAGGAGCAGCCTCTGTAGCGGCAGCCTGTCCGCATCCTGCGAGCATTCCCATAACCATAGATAAAGACAGTAATGAAACGATTAATTTCTTTTTCATGTTTTCCCTCTCTTTGTGATAGTTGTTAGTTACCGGTGTTTGACAATCGATTGCTTGTATGATTATCTTAAATCGATTCCGGGTTTGATAAAATGAATAAAAAAGGAATCCGGCATGAATAAATTTAACCGGGAGTATTATGATCGGACGCAGTAAAAAAAGTGTACAGAATGCGTTGCAGCTTATGTTTTTCCTGCTCGTAACGGTTGTGTTTCTGGCTTACATCAGTTATTTCATCATATCGGAATCTCGTAAGATAAAAACACAGGCCTTCGAGACCTTAAGCCGTGATGCGCAGACGGCGTCTGCTTTCATGGATGAGGAGATAAAGAATGTCAATACCGTAATGCAGAACGTTGCTTATTCCAATCTGGTGAAGGAGCATTTCCTTATTTACATGAACAGGGATGATTCCAACAGCGAGGGCAGGTATTCCGAAATGCAGAATATCAAAGTCCTTACCGATCTGTTAACGGCTATTATGGGACCGTCGCGTCCGGTGGACCAGATATATCTCTATTCTCTTGACGGAGGATGTGTGGGAGTCGGACTGGATAATTCGAATACAGGAGATAATGTAACTGACAGACCGTGGTATGACGATCTTGTGAGAAACGATGACAACCATCTTGTATTCTGCGACGAGGATGACCGTCTTGATAAATTCTATACATATGATGAGGGATCCAGATTCCTTACTGTTGCGTCGGTATATCTGTCCACCTATTACAATCCCCAGGGTGTCATAGAAGTGAAGCATTCCATATCATCCCTTATATCCAAGCTTAAGAAGATCGATACCGGAGTATATAACGAGAGGATATATATCTATGATCAGACGGGCAAAAGCATCTACGACTTTTCCGATGACAGCATGGCAGATGAGTATGCGCCATACGTGATTGGCACGGATCCGCCGGTATATGATGAACCCCGTCATATCTCGTATAATAAGAACACTCATCTTTTTGCCGATACGTCTTCATACTCCGGCTTCACTACAGTTATCGCCATAGATAACAGCGATGTATACGGGCCGATATATGATTATGTCAAAGCAAACCTCCTGATCTTCGCGGGAGCCGTTATCCTGATCCTGCTGCTTTCCTATGTGGTGTCCAGGATCATAACCATACCGGTGATGAAGATGTATTCCAGCATATCTTCCCTGCATACGGATGATGAGAGCATACTTACGGGATCCCTTGAGAAGATCGATACCAATATCATCGAGCTGGATACCCTGTATAAGGCCGTAATGGATATGCATGACCGGGCCAAGAGCTCCATGAACAGGGAGATAGTCCTTAACAATCAGCGCCTCCAATCCCAGATCCTGGCATTGCAGTCCCAGATGAATCCGCATTTTCTGTATAATTCCCTTGCGACGATCTCGGCTATGGCTGACGAGGGAATGAATGACGAAGTGGTTAAAATGTGCCAGACCATATCCAGGATACTTCGGTATATTTCATCCGACAAGGAGCCTTTGGTGCCTCTATCGGTGGATGCCTCTCATGCTACGGACTACCTTGAATGCATGAAGATGCGCTACGGAGACGATCTTATTTATGATATAAACATCCCGGACGAGATGAATGATATAAAGATACCGAAGCTTTGTCTTCAGCTCATAGTGGAAAATTCCATAAAATATACCACGAAAAATGTGAGGGCACCCTGGAGGATCAGTATTGACGGACGGCTCACGGGGATGTACTGGGAGATTTCCGTTAAGGATAACGGACCGGGATTCCTTGAGGAGGACCTTAAGGTGATCAATGAGAAGATCGATTATATCAATAAAACCGACATGCTTCCCGGGCTTGAGATAAACGGCATGGGTCTTATGAATATCTATATCCGTTTCAAGACACTGTATCACGGCAGGCATATTTTCCGGGTAAGCAACTGTGCAGAAGGCGGAGCACTTGTTACAATAGGAGGAGACCTTGATATACAGCCGGATGAGGCGGTGGATGAAGATACGGAGTCTGAGAGGTGAGCCATGGATGAAAAGAAATATCGTGTGGTCATAGCCGAAGATGAGAAACTGATAGCGGGGAATATAGCCAAGCACATTGAGGCGGAGAATCCCCGTTTTAAGGTCTGCGGGATCTATTCAAACGGAGAGGATGCGCTCAACGCCATAAAGCAGCAACCGCCGGATGTTGTATTTACCGATATCTCCATGCCTGTTATGACAGGGCTTGAGCTTGCCTCCGAGATATACCATAACATGAACAATATCAAGTGTGTGATCATATCCGGCTATGCAGAGTTTGAATACGCCAGGGAAGCCATCCGGTATGGTGTCACCGATTATCTTCTGAAGCCTGTGGATATAGAAGAGCTCCACAGGGTATTAAAGAGTCTGGAACTGTCACTTACTGATATATATGAAAATGCCAGGACGGAAGGTGATCACGAATCGGCACTGACTCCGGAGGAGATAGTGACTCTGGTGGAGGAGTATGTTAAGAATAATTATTCCGGGGATCTGGATCTTAATACCATAGCTTTGAAGCTTGGTTTTTCTTCCTCATATCTCACCAAGATCTTCAATAAGGTGGAGAATATCCCGCCTTCAAAGTATATCCGTAATTACAGGATGGGAATAGCAAAACAGCTTATGAACGATAAGGGGATGACACTGCAGCAGATCGCCTCCGCCGTGGGATATAACGATCAATTTCATTTCAGCAGATCATTCAAGCAGACCGTTGGCATGAGCCCCACGGAATACAGGGAAACCCTGAAATGAAAAGCCTGTGATATGTTATTATCGTGGAAAAGTCATCACTGAATCGTGTATAATGTTATAGTGGTTCACAAAAAAGTAACGGAGAGGGTTTGATATGAAACTGCCTGGATTAGCGGTAAAAGGAACTAAGATTGTGGATGCTTCGGGAGAAGTCGTACAGCTTCGGGGGATAAGTACACTCGGCTTCAGATATCCCGAGTATATCACGGAAGCATCCTTCAAAACCCTGCGGGATGAGTGGGGTATCAACGTGATAAGGCTTGCCATGTATACGGATGAGCCCGGTGGATACTGCACCGACGGTGACAGGGAAGAGTTAAAGAAGATCATGATAAGGGGTGTGGAGCTTGCCACCGAGCTTTCCATGTATGTGATAGTGGACTGGCATATCCTGTTCGATAAATCACCCATGGTGTACAAGGATGAGGCCATCCGGTTTTTCGATGAGATGGCGTCACGGTTCAAGGATCATACCAATGTTATATATGAGATCTGTAACGAACCTCAGGAGTCACCCTTTGCGTCGATCATACGTCCTTATTCCCTTGAGGTCATACCGGTGATCAGGAAGTATGATAAGGACGCCATCATCATAGTAGGGACCGACAACTGGTCCCAGGATGTAGATGATGTGATAGGGCAGGAGATAGATGATCCAAACGTTATGTACGCCCTGCATTTTTATGCAGCCACCCATCAGGAGAAGTTGTTATCCAAGGCTCAAACTGCCATTGACAGCGGGATCCCGGTGTTTATAAGCGAGTGCAGTATCTGTGATGCATCCGGCGACGGCAGGATTGACAGGGAATGGGGTAAGAAATGGATAGATTTCGCCGATGAGCATGATATATCCTACATAGTATGGAACCTGAGTAATAAGGACGAGAGCTCCTCGATCCTGAAGAGTGATACATCTTCACTCTCAGACTGGAAAGACGATGAATACTCGGAAACCGGGCTTTGGTTTAAGCAAAGGATATCGGCAGCAAAACAGAAGCAGTGAGTTGGCTGTAACGGAAGAAGTAGTGAGTTGGCTGTAACGGAAGAAGTAGTGAGTTGGCTGTAACGGAAGAAGCAGTGAGTTGGCTGTAACGGAAACGGAGTGAAAATGAGTCGGAGAAAACTGGTCGTATCTTTCCCACCCTTAACTGAGGAACAGAGGGGAACTATCGGCAGATTGGCAGATGAGCATGGCTTTACGGCTGTATTTTGCGATGACTCCAAGGAAGCGGAACAGGAGCTTGGGGACGCTGAGATCTTATTCAGCTTCAACAGTGGTCTCGTAAAGTCGGGAGAGAACCTCAAGTGGGTATGTACTCCCTCGGCAGGAGTGGATCACTTTCTGGATAAGATCAGAGGGACGGATATCATACTTACGAGCTCATCGGGAGCCTATGGCGTTACCATTGCAGAGCATATCGTGATGATGACCCTGGAGATCATGAGAAGGCGGCCCGATTACATCAGGCTTAAGGAGGAGAGGAAATGGGAGCAGCACTTGAGTGTTGATTCCCTCTACGGATCCAGGATCACCTTTGCGGGAACCGGTGACATCGGTAATGAGGCTGCAGTCAGGATCAAGGGCTTTAACCCCGCGTCCATGACAGGGGTGAACCGCCGGGGATCGAATCCCGACAATATCTACGACAGGATAGTATCCTTAAAGGAAATAGATGAAGTACTCCCGGAAACAGATGTGCTGATCTTAAGCCTTCCTGCAACGGACGAGACTATAGGTCTTTTTGACGAAGCAAGGCTTAACAGGCTGCCGGAAGGCTCCTATATCGTAAATGTCGGAAGAGGCAATGTCCTTGATGAAAAGGCTCTTGAAAGGATGCTTCGTGAGGGCAGGCTCGGCGGAGCGGCACTTGATGTATTTGAGAAGGAGCCGCTTGACAGAGACAGCACTTTATGGGACTGCCCGAGACTGATACTTACCACGCATGTGGCAGGCAACTGGACACTCCCTCATACAGTGGAAAAGATAGTCAGTCTTTTTACCGCAGATTTCGAAAACTACTGTACGGGGAAGCCCATGAAGCAGTTAGTTGACCTGGAAGCCGGATACAACCTGAAGTGAGCGGATGATATGCAGGCCGGATGCAGGCTGGAGCGAACAGATGATATGCAGGCCGGATG
>CAMOIV010000122.1 GCA_946616305.1 uncultured Lachnospiraceae bacterium
TCCGGTTCTGCGGTTTCTGCGGCATCTTCCTGTGCCGGCGTCTCCGGTTCGGGCTCTGCTGTTACTTCTGCCTCGGGAACATCCTGTATTTCCCGCTCTGCAGGCTCAGCTGCAAGCTCGTCTGCAGTCTCCGTCACAGGATCCTCTGCACTGTTTTCAATTGGATTTTCTATATAAGTATCCGCTCCCTCTGTATCATCTTCTCCCTGAGCGGCTTCCTTTTCTTCCTCCAGGATCGCCTGTAAGTCCGATATCTCCGGTTTCTTATAATTCCTGCGCCTGTGTTTCTTGGATTTACTCATGCTGCATCTGCCTTATCCTTGTATAAAGGTAATCCGATATATTATAACAAACTGATCAACGTTCATCAACGTTCCGGATTGTGGTTATTTTTAAGGCTTTGCAGGCACCTCCTGTCCGCAATATCAACGGATTCCTAAATGTTTCGCACCTACCGTCTTTACTTTTAAGCAATACTGTGATACGATACTTGCTAATACGATCAAGCCTTGACCGGAGGCTATAATATTTTTGGAGGTTCATACAAGATGAAAGGTACAGTTAAATGGTTTAATAATCAGAAGGGATACGGTTTTATCAATGATGAGACCGGCAAGGACGTATTTGTCCACTATTCGGGACTTAACATGGAAGGATTCAAGTCTCTGGATGAGGGGCAGGCCGTTGAGTTCGATGTAGTAGAAGGCCCCAAGGGTCCTCAGGCGACTAACGTTACAAAGCTTTGATCCTTCCTGCTACACCCAATCTCGATTTATAAATGTGCCTTTTCTTACAACATAGAATAAGCAGTTAATAAACAGGGATTTAAGAATGCCACCCGCATAAGGGGTGGCATTTTTTCACTGTATGATCCTGTTTTGCCGGCAGATCTCAGTCTTCCGGCGGATGCAAGGAAATATTCTTGAATTCCTCGGACACCTTGTTAAATGCAGCCACCACTCCGGGATCGAACTGGATCCCCGCGGCCTGATTGATGATATTGCAGGCCTGTTCATGGCTCATTTCCTTCTTGTAGGTCCTTTTGGAGATCAGAGCATCATACACATCGCATACGGCCACTATACGCGCCAGCTGAGGGATATTCACCCCCATGAGCCCGTCAGGATATCCTCTTCCGCACCACTGCTCGTGATGGGATCTGGCCATTTGATACATATATGTGATGAAGGGTGAATCCGGCAGCAGGTATGCAAACTTCTGTATGGAGTCTGCTGCGATTATGGTATGCTGCTTCATCACTTCGAATTCCTCGGGAGTGTACTTCCCCACCTTCTCTATGATGGCATCGGGCACACCTATCTTTCCCATATCAATAAGCCTGCTGGATGTGAGGATCAGATCGATATCCGATATGGGATATCTGGCGGTGCCGTCCCTCATCATCTGCTTCAGGAGCACCTCCATGTATTTGGAAACCTTCTTACAATGCTCCCCCGTAAAGCCGTCCTTCTTGGTGATAAGGTCCGTTATGACACCCACGATGAAATACTCCAGATGTACCACATTTTTCACAGCCTTGGATGCCTTGTTCTGCAGCTCGTCATTGTATTCCTGCAGCTGTTCATTGTAGTCATTAAGGGTTTCGTTCTGCTCGACTATCTTGGCTTTATCCTCGATGATGCCGATATGCAGGGATACCTTTCTCTTGAGTATCTCCGATACAAAGGGCTTCACCACATAGTCCACGGCTCCCAGCTGATATGCCTCAAGCTCCGTGGAAGTCTCGGAATTACCCGACACGAAGATGACAGGGATGTTACTGAGCTTTGGATTTGCGGCTATCTTACTGTACACCTCAAATCCGTTTATGGTGGACATATCCACATCCAACAGTATCAGGGAAGGGAGCTTTGAGGTTTTCGTAAGAAAATCCAGTGCGTGCCTTCCGTTCTGCTCTATCATGACCCTGTATGACCCCTCCAGTGCCTTCTCAGCCACAAGAAGATCTGTCATGCTGTCATCTATTACCATTACCGTATGCATTCCGATATCTCCTCTAATCCCAGGTTCCCGCCGAATATCTTAAGCGCCGAACCAATCGTCAGGTCTATCTTTCCGTCTCCAAGAACCTTCAATTTCCCGACATCCCCAAGATCCCGGATGCCTCCTGCATAGGTCACGGGTATTGGTGATTTTTTCAGTATCGGTATCACATCTTCCTCAATACCCTTTTGTTTTCCTTCGGCATCCACCGCATGCACCAGGTATTCGCACGCATGGCGGGATAATCTGTCAAGAAGCTCCTCACCGAATACTTCATCTGTAAAGGTCTGCCATCTGTTCGTTACCACCACATAACCATCGTCTTTTCGCCTGCAGGACAGATCGATGCAAAGATGCTCTCTTCCCACGGCATCCTCCATCTCAAGAAGCTTCCCGCTGTCTATGCGGCTGCCTGTGAATATGTATGAAGTAACTATAACATGACTTGCCCCTGCTTTTATATACGACGGTGCATCCAAAGGGTCTACACCGCCTCCTATCATCATACTCCCGGGGCAGGCAGATAATGCTGCCAGCGCCTGTTCCTTTGAGGCCTCGTAAAACTCGGATCCCTTGGGATTAAGTATTATGATATGGCCTCCCGTAAAGCCCATCTTACCATACATGAGAGCATAATATGCCGCATCCTTCTCTGAGATGAAGTTTTCCTTTGCATAGTCACCCTCATCCCTGAGACTGGATCCCACTATCTGTTTGACTTTGCCGTTATGTATGTCTATACAGGGTCTGAATCTCATATCCTATCCACGCCTTATCCCTTTTCCGGGATCGTGCCGTCCTCATAGGCGGACAGCAGTACGGTAAGCTCGGCTATCTGCTCCCTAAGCTCCCGGCCCGTATCCGTATCATCCACCTTCAGCCTCTGGGATCTGGACTCTATGATCTCGGAATCGGATACGATATCCGTCTCGTTCCTTATGGCATCCTCGGCGGAAGTAAAGGGTTCGTGGGCCACAAGCCTCATTCCGTGGGAATTACTGACAAGGGTATATCCTGCTATACCTGTCTTTGACTGATATGCCTTTGAGAAGCCTCCGTCGATTATGAAAAGCTTCCCTCCGCACAGTACGGGGGATTCGCCCTTTTTCAGTTCCACCGGCACATGTCCGTTGATGATATGGGCCGATTCCGTATCCTCGAGCCCGAACTCCTTTAATATGGCGTCCACCACCGGTTCACTGTCCCTAAGGCCGTAATAGGCGTTCTTATTCTCCCTGTGGGTCTCCTTATCCTCTATAAGATACCTTTCAAAGGTAGCCATTTTATCCTTGCCGAAGACGGGAGACTTGGCCCCGGTCCAGATATAATACATATAATCCTGGCCCTTCTTCCTTTCGGAAACGTCCTTGGTGGCATAGTATCCTTTTCTGGCGTACATCTCCAGAACATCATAAAGTGCCTTTCCGGAATACTCCTTTCCGTCTATGTTCATCACGAGAAAACGCCCCGTGCTGTCCATGGGTACGCAGCCGTGATACAGCAGATTGCCGTTATACACCTTATACATACTTCCCTTGGAATAAAGGAATCTCACATGCTTCTGCAGCTTCTCGCTGTGCATGAAGGACATCTCAAGCCTGTCAAGGACCTCCTTTTCCTCATCGGTAAGCCTGTAAGGATCCTTGGGATCTATAGTGGGGAAATCGCAGGAGATCAGGGGATATTCTTTGCCGCAAAGCTCTATGGTCCCCTTCTCATAATCTATATGCTCCAAAAGAAGCCTGTCGTCCATTTCGAACTCGGGCCTTCTTTTTATGAGCTGTCCCTCAAGCTTCATCTGCAATACAAAGGCTGCCTTATGCACCATCTCATCGATATGTGCCCCACCGTTTGACGCACTCTCGCCGCCGGCTCTGAAAGGAGTGCAGTCGGTTCCCTTATATCTTTCCATGGCAAAGGTATAAAGCGGTATCAGATTGATACCGTAGCCTTCCTCGATTATATCCAGATTATCGTATCTGCATGACATCCTTATAACGGTGGCAATGGATGCCGCATGTCCCGCTGCCGCGTCCATCCATATGATATCGTGGTTGCCCCATTCGATATCGACTGAATGATACTCCGTGAGGGTATCCATGATGATATGGGGTCCCGGCCCCCTGTCGTATATATCACCCACTATATGCAGATGATCTATGACAAGTCTCTGTATCAGCTGGGAAAGTGCGGTTATGAACTGAGGAGCTCTCCTGAGCCATATGATGGTGGAGATTATGGAATTATAATACCCCTCCTTATCCTGTACCTCCGCCTTCTCCGTTATAAGCTCCTCGATAACATAGGCGAAATCAGCCGGAAGTGCCTTTCTCACCTTGGACCTGGTATATTTGGAGGCGACCCTCCTTGTCAGTGCCACAAGCCTGTGCAGCGTGATCTTATACCAGTCGTCGATATTCTCCTCTTCTCTTTCGATCAGGGCAAGCTTCTCTCCGGGGTAATAGATAAGGGTGGCAAGACTTTTCTTGTCCTTAAGAGTCAGACTGTTGCCGAATTCTTCATCTATCTTGCGCCTGACAGACCCGGAGCCGTTTTTCAGTACATGATTGAACTGTTCGTACTCGCCGTGGATATCCGTCAGGAAATGCTCCGTGCCCTTCGGCAGATTAAGGATCGACTGAAGATTTATTATCTCAGTCGATGCCGCTGCCTTCGTCGGGAACTGCTTTGAAAGACTTTCCAGTAGTTTTCTTTCAAGATCGGCCGCCATTGTCACTTACCGATCACATCCTGCATGTCATACATGCCCGGGCCCTTGCCCTTCATGTAAATAGCCGCAGAAACGGCGCCCTTGGCAAATACTGCCTTGGAATAAGCTCTGTGAGAGAAGGTTATGACCTCATCCTCCCCCGCGAATATCACATCATGATCCCCGGGTATGGTCCCTCCTCTTACAGCTGATATACCTATCTCATCGGCAGGTCTCTTCATGGATC
>CAMOIV010000123.1 GCA_946616305.1 uncultured Lachnospiraceae bacterium
GAAAACACCTTCTCCCGCCTTGCTATATACATTGCCGGCAAATGCAATAAAGTATATTTATTTTATTGCGGATATAGACATTTGGCGGTAGTGGGATCAGGGAGCATGGGATATATTGAACAGTGTGTTTTTATTGATATCTGATATGTTATTACGGAGGGAGATTGCTGAAATGAAAAAGAGTAACGTGACAAAAGCAGTATTTATGCTTCTTGCGGCAATGATGGTCTTTCTGATGGGATGCGGGAGCGGCAAGGGAGAGGATGATCCTAATCTCGGAAAGTATGTAGCCAAGTCTGCAGAGATGAGTGGATTTACGGTTGGCGTTGAGGATCTGTTCGAGGGCGGATTCATCATCGAACTCAAAAAGAACGGCAAGGCGCATCTTGAGGCCGACGGCGAAGACGGCGGCAATATCAAGTGGACACTTGATGGTGATAAGTTTCACGCCGAGGGCGGCGGAGCCGAGCTTGACGGGACGCTCTCCAACGGAAAGATGGTGCTTGAGAATGTCATGGATTCCGGGATGACTCTGTATCTTGAATGTGATGAGATAATCTCGGCAGCAAGTGCGGATAATGCCGATAAAGATAAGGATGAAGGTGGCAGCGAAGCAGAAAGCAAAGCCGGAAACTCCGAAGATGATAACAAAGAGACCGGGGATTCGGGTGATGATAAGTCGGGCGGCAAAAAAACCATGTCCGGAAAGATCGATGACATGCTGGGAAGTTCATCCACATCCGGCAAATGGATACTTTATAACGTGAATCAGAACGGCAAGGTCTACATGGAGGACGAGCTCAAGGATAAGGGTATCGAAGCGTGGATCGAGATGAATGATGACGGCAGCGGCAGGATCAATCTTGTGGGCGAGCTCATGGATATGGAGTGGAGCGACGGTAAGATCACGGTGCCTGATAACGGAGAAGGTGAGAGGGAAGAGTATACATATACCATATCAAATGAGTATATGGTTCTTGTTGATGAGGGAATGGTGCTGACTTTCATACAGGAGGGAGGCTCTTCATCATCGGATGCCGGAGGTGATAAAGGAAGTGATGAGGGATCCGAGTTCTACAATGCGGATGCCGAGATGTCGGAGGAACTTATGAAACGTTATGAGGGTGACTGGCACGGCCTCATCATCCTCAATACTGCACAGGGTGACACATATGCACAGTATGAGGGCAAGAAGAGTGATGTTGTGGCCCGTGTGTGCCTTGATGAGAAGGGGAATGTTACGGATATGTTCCTCCTGTCCGGGATGAAGGGTGATCCCCAGACCGTTAATTTCCGTAATGTAACGGCAGAGCTCGATCCTTCCTTTGACGGGATGTATATCTCCGGAGATTTCCTGGAGAACGGAAGCTTTGATACCGAGTTTGCCAGCGTAGAGGACGGATTCTTCTTCGTGAATCTTATTGTCAAAGCGGATAACGGCGATTCCATCAATGCCACCATCGGTATGAGGCGTCTTGATGATAAATGGACGGATGACGATTATCCCAGATACCCAGACGACAGTATCGCTTACTTTAAGGGCAGGGACTTTGATTATATCTTAAGCTACTTCACCGGAGCTCCGAAGACCATACCTTCACAGACTCACGTCACTGACTGGGACAAGTAGTTTGTTATGGTCACCATGTCCCGCAAATATGATATAATGATCGATACATGAGGAAAAGGAGTTTGCGGGATATGGAAAGATACAAGGAAGAATTCATAGAATTCATGCTCGAGTGCAAGGTGCTGAAGTTCGGCGATTTCGTCACAAAGAGCGGGAGGAATACACCCTTCTTTGTGAATACGGGATTCTACCGTACCGGAAGCCAGCTGAAAAGACTGGGAGAGTTTTACGCCAAGGCCATAGCAGAAAGATTCGGATCCGACTTTGATGTATTGTTTGGACCGGCTTATAAAGGGATACCCCTTTCCGTGACGACAGCCATAGCATTGTCGCAGGAGCATGCGGTTGACATAAGATACTGCAGCAACAGGAAAGAAGCCAAGGATCACGGAGATACGGGGATACTTTTAGGCGGACCGTTACAGGACGGAGACAGGGTTCTTATCATTGAGGATGTCACCACCGCCGGAACATCCATCAGAGAAACCATACCGCTTCTTAAGGCTCAGGCTGATGTATCCGTCACAGGTCTTTGCGTATCGGTGGACAGGCAGGAGAGAGGAGAGAGCGAGAGATCGGCTCTTAAGGAGATATCCGATAATTACGGCTTTCCTACCCATGCCATAGTGACCATGAGTGAGGTGATCTCATATCTTACATCACATGAGGTTGACGGCCGGCTGGTGATAGATGATAAAATGAAGTCGGCGATAGATGCATATTACGCACAATACGGAGCAAAGGACTGAAGACAGGCATGTCTTTATTCAGCAAGAAAGTCATATTTACAAGCAACAGGCATTCAAAGAAGGGAATGATGGCGTTGATATTGGGATTGATATCGCTCATTTCCTTCTTTTTCGCTGCAGTGATCACCATAGGTGATAAGGCCGGCAGCGCCACCAGGATGGGGGGAGTCGGCTTTGTCGCCATGATCATAAGCATAGCGAGTGTAGTCACGGGAGTGGTCGCAGTACAGGAGAGGGATGTATTTCCCATTCTCCCGAGAGCGGGACTCATCATTTCCATTCTGTCATTTCTGATCTGGGGAGGAGTTATATATGTCGGTGCTGTCGGAATTTGAAGAGCTGCTTACGCAAAGACACGATCTTGCCGTAAAACGTATCGGAGAGATCGGGGGAGAGTACCTGATCCCGGAACCTTACGGAGACTACTTCAGAAGGATGGCCCTTTTCATCACGGAAGGCGGATATGAAGATCTGATGCCTGATAAATACGAAACCTCATATACCAACCCGGTGTATGCGGTTTCTCGTTTTGGTACGGAAATGGGAAGGATGCTGTCCTTTCTGGCATATGAGCTCACATCTCTTATTCCCCTGAAAGCGGAAGGTGATATAAGGCTTGAGGATGTGACCATACTATGCGAACTGTTCCTTGAGATCTATACGGCGTTTCAGGCAGCCTGGATCATTGAAGAAGATGGTGACGTGGCCCGGGACAAAGACGGCAGGGGCGATGACGGGGCCCGGGATAAAGACCGTAGGGGCGGTGTCGTAGGAGCAGACTGCAACAGGCCGATACCTGAGGATCTTGTCGCGGATGTTCACAGCATATTGCGGAGCTTTATCGTTGATTATACCGAGGTGACGGTTGCGGGCAGGATAAGGGATATGGTTGATCCTTCCAGGGATTTTGCAAAGAGGATCATCATGGAGTCCGATCTATCGGACATATCATATCTGGAGCGTTTCGGCGAGTACGTGACGGATGATACCAGAAAGCTTGCTGCATTTATCAATTCCCTGCCACAGGAGGACATACAGGATATGGCAGACACCTTTACCGGCGGATTCGTAAAGGGCTTTGCGGCTACAGGGAAGGACATATCCAAAAAGAAGACGGTTAACATAAGATATAATCTTGGATTCGAACGGGTTGTAAGAGCGGCGATCCTTAATTTCCAAAACATCGGTATGGACGTGACCATATACAGGAAGGCGCTGCATGCTGCCACCAGGGCAGGTATGTCAAGGGTCGGATACTATGGAGACCTTGTGAACGAGCAGATGGATTATGATCACAGAGAGGATCAGGCTCTGTTCATGGACAAGGCTTATGCCGAGAGAAAGCTGGAGGTGGTAAGGGCTGCCTTTGAGGAGCTTAAGGAAGAAGCGTCTCTTTTTGCAGGCCCCGCAGTCATGGAAAGGTTCGGCATGAAGGATTTCGATCCGGTAAATCACAGCGAGAGCTACAGCATGTCCGATAAGCAGCGGGAGATCTCAACAGACCTTGTTTCAAGGAATGCAAGGATACAGAATGAATACATCAGGATGGAGGAGAGATCCTTTACCATCATATCCTATCCGGTGCCGCCTATAAACCATTTCGAGGAGGTCTTCCGGGAAACGGTTAACATAAACACACTCCCCTATGAGAAGTACAGAGATATGCAGCAGTGTATCATAAAGGAGCTGGAAAAGGGCGAATATGTTGAGATCCTTGGGCATAACGGGAATAGTACCAACCTCAGGGTCTCACTTTGCAAAATGGTTGACATAAACAAACAGAGCATATTTGAAAACTGCGTTGCGGATGTGAACATCCCGGTGGGGGAGGTCTTCACATCTCCGGTCCTTGCCGGAACAAACGGAGTTCTGAACGTTTCCCAGGTGTATCTTGGAGGGCTCATATATAAGGATCTGACCCTTACCTTCAAGGACGGATATATCACGGAATATTCATGCTCTAATTTCCCGACGGAGGAAGAGAACAGACGGTATATAGAGGAAAATATCCTGCACCATCATAAGAGTCTGCCCATGGGAGAATTTGCCATAGGGACCAATACTCTGGCCTACGTGATGGCCAAAAGATACGGTATCTTCGATAAGCTGCCCATCCTTATAGCCGAGAAGACCGGACCTCACTTCGCGGTGGGGGATACCTGCTATTCCAGGGAAGAGGATGTAAAGACCTATAATCCCGATGGGAGGGAGCTTATAGCCAAGGAGAATGAGCATACCAGGGAATTCAGAAAGGACGATCCCCTGAAGGCATATTATAACTGCCATACGGATATCACGATCCCATATGAGGAGCTTAAGGAGATATCAAGCGTGGACAGTGCCGGCATCAGGCATACCATAATCTCCGGCGGGCGCTTTATCGTAGAGGGGGCAGAGGATCTGAACATACCCCTTGACGAGTTTGAGAGTGATACCGGCAGTATGCGGTAGTTCATAGTCCTGACAGGACACGGCATATGAAGATAGTCTCCGTACGGATGTATGCGGCAGATAAATAT
>CAMOIV010000124.1 GCA_946616305.1 uncultured Lachnospiraceae bacterium
TCCTGCAGGCATATTACGAGAGGAAGATCTTTGAGAACGATCCTTTTGCAAAGCTTGACCAGGATGGTGTGGGAGAGCTTATGGATATGGCCCTTAAGAAGGGTAGGAGCGTAAGGCCGGACCTTCATTGCGGTATCTGCGGAGAGCATGGCGGAGATCCTTCATCCATCGAATTCTGCAATAAGATAGGTCTCGATTATGTTTCATGTTCACCCTTCAGGGTGCCCATCGCAAGGCTTGCCGCAGCTCAGGCAGCCATTGCCATGAAGAAGTAGAAATAAATACCGGTTTTGGCGAGCGTGTTTTAGGAGGAGATTATGGAAAACAGTTTTGTTGACGCGGTCACAAGCATCAATGATGTGATCAATACTTTCGTGTGGGTCAAGATAGGCCTGGTGCTTTTGCTGGGAACGGGGATAATTACCACCTGTATCACAAAGTTCTTTCAGGTAGCCCATCTTGGACACTGGTGGAGGGAGACCATCGGATCTGTCTTTGCCAAGGAGACACACGAGAAGCTGGGCAAAAGATCCGGCACGGTGTCACAGTTTCAGGCATTATGTACGGCGCTCGCCGCAACCATAGGTACAGGTAATATCGCCGGAGTATCGGCGGCAATATGTATAGGCGGTCCCGGAGCGGTATTCTGGATGTGGATCGCTGCTTTTCTGGGGATGATGACCAACTTTTCGGAAAACATCCTCGGTATCTATTTCAGACGCAGGAACACAGAGGGAGAATGGTCCGGCGGAGCCATGTATTATCTTAAGGACGGCCTCGGAGCATACAAGGGCTGCAAGAAGATCGGTGCAGTACTTGCCGGACTTTTCTCTGTGTTTGCCATCCTTGCTTCCTTCGGTATAGGAAACATGGGACAGATCAATAAGATCACCCTTAACATCGAGTCTGCGTTCTTCGGAAACGTCTCGGCACCTGAGATAGCCGGCGTCTCTGCTGTCAACTGGGCCATAGGATTCTGCCTTATGATCATAGGCGGTATCATAATAATCGGAGGTCTGCAGAGGATAGCATCCGTAGCTGAGAGGGTAGTACCCTTTATGGCTGTGGCATATGTCATCGGAGCTTTGATAGTATTCCTTGTACATATCGGTAACGTGGGAGCCATGTTCACTTCCATCTTCAGGTTTGCCTTCGGAATAAAGGCAGCTGCCGGCGGAGCCGCAGGAGTTGCCATCTCCCAGGTCATAACCCAGGGCTGTAAGAGGGGAGTGTTTTCCAATGAGGCCGGTCTTGGTTCATCGGTCATGGTACATTCCAATTCGAACGTAAAGGAGCCTGTGAAGCAGGGACTTTGGGGGATCTTTGAAGTATTTGCGGATACCATGGTCGTCTGCACCATGACAGCCATAGTAGTACTCTCTTCCGGGGCCATCGATCTCTCCACGGGACTTGTTAAGGATGGGGTGGACGACGCGACTTTGGTAGCCCAGGCCTTCGGTAACGTATTCGGAAGACCCGGTGAGTGGTTCATAGCCATAGCAGTGCTGCTGTTTGCCTTTACTACGGTGCTTGGCTGGTCTCACTACGGCTCAAAGGCTGTGGAATATCTCTTCGGAGTCGGCGGCGCAAAGGTCTACAAGGTGATCTTCGTGCTGATGATAATATCCGGTTCCATCATGACATCGTCTCTGGCGTGGGATATCTCGGATACCTTTAACGGACTCATGATGATACCCAACCTTATAGGAGTGCTGTCACTGTCACCGCTTGTTATAAAGATAACGAATAACTACGTGGACAGAAAGCTGAAGGGGAAGGATGTGGAGCCTGTTCTCTCATATGATCCCCACATACAGGAAGAATTTGCAGCTGCCGTAAAGAAGGGAGAGGACTGATCAGCTTTTGGGCTGGTATTCGAATATCCTTGCCTTTCCCTCATATTTAGCATGATATAATGCCTTGTCGGCATTATTTAAGAGGTGCTCGAGTGTGTCGCTTTCTCTTTTATTGTAAATGCGGCATACTCCCGCACTTATGCTTATCACATAACCCAGATCCTTTTGCTTCGCCTTAAGTCTTTTATTCAGATCATTCAGGATCTCCACGGTCCTGTAGGGCTCTTCGTTGATCACACCCACGAATTCATCGCCGCCCCATCTGCCGGCGCATCCCTCATGGCATATGAGCTTCAGCTCGTCGGCAAGCTTTTTCAGTGCTTCGTCTCCGGAGCTGTGTCCGAATCTGTCATTTATTCCCTTGAAATCATCTATATCAAGTATGAAAAGACTCATGGAGCTTATGCTGGCGCTTTTTACCTTGCGCTCGTACTGCTCCTCAAAGGTGCGTCTGTTCAGCAGTCCCGTCAGCACGTCATATCTGGCCTCCATGAAGGAGTCCCAAAGGGCGATCCTGGATTCCGAGAAAGCGCATATCATCATGAGACTGCCTGCATCTCCCTGAGAATTCACGGGGATGGTGAGTTCATCGCCGTCCTTCAGACTGACGCATTCTCCGGGCAGAAGCTTTCTTTTATTCAGATATATGCCGTTGGTGGTCTCGCTTGCAGTATATGTGGATATACCGTCACGGGTGTCAAAAAACCCGTGCTCTCTTGATACACAGGGATCGGGGATGGGGATCTCCGGCTGATTGTGGGGGTGAGGCCTGCCAACACGCTGCAATCCCGCTAAAGTATAGCTCTCTATGTCCTTGCCGCGGCTTATGAAAAGCTTGAAGCTGGTGTATTCATCCCCGGCATTCTTAAATATCATTGTGGTCTTGTCTGAATTCAATCCGATATCTCCTTAACAGACAGGCTTTTGACCTTACCCAAAAGCTCATCGATATGTTCCTTTGTATGATCTATACGTAACCTGCCCAGATCGCTGTTCTTAAGATCCGACACGGTGATTATGAACAGGAAACGGATGCAGGCAGTCAGGCGTATCCGAAGCAGGGCTTCCCCCTTGCTCTCCTGTGACAGATCCCTGAAATACATATCCATGACCAGATCCCATATCCTGTGGGCGGTTTCTCTAGGTATCCCCAGAAACTGCATGGTATTATCAGGCTCGTCCTCTGGGAACAGAACATAGGTCACATACAGGGCCTGTAGATCAAAGACGGGATCCCCGAGACTCAGGGTATCCATGTCAATGAGCATGGGCTCATCGTTTACCAGCATGACATTTTTCATCTGCAGGTCTCCGTGGACCACATTGTTACAGTGGGGGAGAGTTCCGATCAGACCCTTAAGGGCCTCATACTGTGACTCCTCAAGATATCCTCTGATGCTGTCGAGATAGGACATGAGAGTGTCCTCTGCATGAGGGATATCAGCCTGATCTATACTGGTGTTATGTACCAGCCGGATCATATCCACATATTGGGATACGATATCCTCCAGAGGCCGCACGCCGCTTATGACGATATCGTTAAAGGTTTTGGCATTCAGAAGCTCGAACACGGATCCGTATGAATCGCCGACCTTTACTATATCATAGGATATGGCTGTGGGTATACCGTTAATAAAAGCGGCTTTGGCCATTTTCTGTTCATTCCGTATCATGGGAATGGTGTCACTTCCGTTGTACACCTTTATGATGGTCTCCTCGTCCACACGATATACCGTGCCGTAGAAACCCTCACCTATGACCTCGCAGCCTTCCACGGACATGGTGCGGTAGGCCTTGACCACGTCCATAAGATCTGTAAAGCCCGTAGTCTCAAAGATCTCATACAGATCTCTCGAGACGTTCTCTACTCTTATCCTGCTGCCTGTGGTCTTTTGAATCTTGAGCAGTACGCGAAGTCCGGCACTTGAGATATAGGCAAGATCCGCGGCATCCATTATCAGATCACGTCCGTTAAGATCCCCGGTGTTCTCTGACAGTTCCTTTTCCACATCAGGGGCCGAGGAGGCATCTATCCTGCCTGTGAGAAATATCTTCAGTTCCTTTTCATTCTTTTCTATCCGCATATGGTACGTCCTTTATCTCATGTGTTCTGTTCATCCGTTGGTTCATTATCATTATCGGAGGCTTTGGTGTCAGGGGAGTCCTGAGATTTTGCGGGCTCCTCATCCGGGGCATCCTTCTTATCTTCATCCATGGCCGGGGCCTTGTCCTCACCTGTGGCAGCGTTCTTATTCCTTAAGCCGATCCAGGTAAGGATCATGCTGATCATGTCAAGGATGCCGGCGATCATGAGGATCCAGTATACATATCCATCTATGTGAGACGTGATGATGTCCAGACCGCAGAGTATGGGTACCACTCCCACGATGGTGAATATCGCGGATACAAGAGCAACGATAAAGAGTTTATTGCCCACAAGACACAGCTGCACCGTGCTCTGAAGTATCAGGGTGGCCAGGATAAGAGCCGTAAGGCCAAGATAGAATTCAAGCTCGGAGGACATATGATCCACACTTATAAGACTGCATATCCCGAAGATGAACAGAACGGACCCTGTTGTAAAATGATAATCCTCAAGTCTCTTGTAACGCTCAGCCATAAAGAAGAGGACAAGGGATACGATACCTATGACAATGAGTATGATACAGAACGCATAGCATACTACCCTGGTATCCATGGGAGGATAGAATACAAAAAGCGCACCGAGGGCAGATGCCACAAGGGCGATTATGAATTCGGCAGCTCTGCCGCCAAAGCGGCTTTTTACCGTATTGTTTGTACCTGCATCCGTTTTCTTAAGATCGTGTGTTTTATTATCCATGGTCATCCTCCGTAAGTGTGGTCTTACGGATATTATACATCAAATCAAGAATTAATTGTGAGGGGTTT
>CAMOIV010000125.1 GCA_946616305.1 uncultured Lachnospiraceae bacterium
ATGATATGCAGGCCGGATGCAGGCTGGAGCGAACAGATGATATGCAGGCCGGATGCAGGCTGGAGCGAACAGATGATATGCAGGCCGGATGTAAGCTGAAGTGAACAGTGTCAATATGTGTCAGGACATATCATGTTTTCGAAGCCAGCCCTATAATCTGATTTCTTTGGGGACGCCCCGTATCTGAAAAAAGACAAGAAAAGAGAAAAAGCATCAAAAACCGTGAAGAGACGGAGATTTGATGCTTTTTTTGTCGGGCAAGTGGAAGAAAGGCATCAAAAACCTTGAAGAGATGGGGATTTGATGCTTCCCGGATCTGACAAGCCGGGGAAACGCTCGAAAATCGGGATTTTTGTAAGAAGCAATAAAGTAAGAAGCAGTAAAGTAAGAAGCAGCGATGTAGGAAGCAGTAATGAAAAAGGCAATAGAGGAAGCAGTGATGCGATAAGAGAATGATCTGATAACACCCGCATAATGGGGCATGTGTTTCGCTGAATAAAAATTCAACAAAACTGTTGACAAGGAGAGACAACGGTATTATATTGAATACAGATTCAATGAATATTAGTTCAACAACATGCCGGAGGATAAGATGAGCAAAGAGATGAGCAAAGAAAATATGAAAGTGATCATAGTCGGTGGCGGTATCGCAGGATTATCAGCAGGTATATATGCGATCAAAGCCGGATTTGAGGCAGATATATATGAGAAGAATGCCCTGCCGGGTGGTGAGTGCATGGGCTGGAACAGAAAAGGATATCATATAGATAACTGCATACACTGGCTCACAGGCACAGACCCTTCAACCGGATTGTGGGAGGTATGGAAGAGTGTGGGTGCCATCGATGAGAATACGGAATATGCCAACACCGAAAAGTTCTATACAAGCCGGGCCGAGGGACAGGAAGTAACACTTTGGAACGACCTTGACAGGACGGAGAGGGAGCTTGTCGAGATATCCCCCGAGGACGAAGCCGAGATCCGCAAATTCATACAGTATGTCAGATATGCCGAGGACTGCGTGATCCCTTCCATCAAGCCTCTGGATATGATGGGAATAAAAGACTACATCGAAATGGGCAAGGGTATGGCCAATATGCCCAAGGTAATGAAGGAATACGGTAAGATCAATTGCAGAGAACTGGGCATGAGATTTAAGTCACCGGCGATTCGCAAGATGATGACAGATTATCTGCCTGAGGATTATACCGCATATTCTCTGTTGGTTTCCTATGCCACCATGACAAGCGGCAATGGTAAGATACCCATGAAAGGTTCTTTAGCCATGTCTCTTAGGATAGCAGACAGATTTAAGGAGATGGGAGGAGAGATACACACTGCTGCCCCTGTTAAAGAGATCGTCATTAAAAATGGCAGGACAGAGGGCATCCGCCTTGAGGATGGTTCCCTGATAAAGGCGGATTATGTGATAAGCGCGGTTGATACGGATTTCCTTTTCGGTAAGCTTATAGACAATAAATACATGCCGAAAGACCTCAAGAGAGCTTATGAGAACCGCGGAGCATATCCCGTGACCACAGGGTTTCAGGTGGCTTTTGCCATAGATGATGATTTCTCTGCCAAGGATACGATCTTCTTTGACTGCAAGCCGTTACGTGTGGGAGAGAAGGATTTCAGCCGTATCTCGGTAAAGAATTATTCCTACGATGAGAGCTTTGCGCCCGCAGGAAAGACTGTGCTCCAGGCAAATCTCATCCAGTCCGATGAGGATTATGCATACTGGGAGAGCCTTGACAAGGAGCAGTATAAGGCAGTAAAGGAAAAGCTTACAGCCGATATCACGGAGAGGATCATCACAGAGTTCCCCGAGCTTGAGGGCAGGATAGAGGTGCTTGATTCCTGGACACCTATGACATATAACAGGTATTGTAATGCATATCACGGCTCATACATGGGATTTGTTACCACGGTTGGCAATAAGCAGATGAGATTCAAGGGCGTAGTCAAGGGGGTATCAAACCTGTTTATCGCAGGGCAGTGGATCATGAGTCCGGGAGGACTGCCGATCGCCGTAGTCTCGGGTAAATTCGCTGTCCAGAGGATCCTAAAGAGTCTGAACAGAAGCATAGAGGTATGACAAGACCGGAAAGTGTATGCGCAGAAGCATAGAGGTATGACAAGACCGGAACAGAGTATGCACAGAAGCATAGAGGTATGACAAGACCGGAACAGAGTATGCACAGAAGCATAGAGGTATGACATGACCAGAAAAGAACAAAAGGAAGAACGCAGGAAAGCAATACTTATGACGGCTTTGAAACTGTTTGTGGAGCAGGGATACCATGATACCAGGATCACCGATATCGCCGAGGCTGTGCCCATGAGCACAGGGCTTTTATTCCACTATTTCGGATCCAAGGAGGATCTATTGATGGAACTTGTCAGGATGGGCAGTAAGGGTCCGGGAGCCGTAGAATTCGATGCAGATGTTCGACCGGATGTATATCTTACGGGATTTCTGGGACAGATATTTGCTTTCGCAAAGGAGGAACCATGGGTGTTCTATATGTTTATCCTCATGGGCCGCGTCAGGCGGCCGGGGATGCCGGAGGAGGCCAGAGCGCTGGCAGGATCTGCCGATGCATTTACACCTACCGTTAAGATGATAAAAAAAGGCCAGAAGGAGGGCATTTTCCATAAAGGAGATGCGGATACCATGGCTAAATGCTTCTGGTGCGCCGTCCAGGGGATCATGGAACAGATGGCCACGGATGATACGATGAAGCCCCCGGATCCGGAATGGATAGTTGCCATATTAAAATGACCTGCAGTAAATACGATAATCCTTTTCCGGTATATGGAAATGCACTATAATATGTACCGGTAAAGGATATGAGCAAGGCCCCGCTGTCATATCCAAGGACAGTGGGGTTTTATTTCCGGCGAAGAACGGGAAATCGAAGGAGATCACGGGCATTACTCATGATAAGGCACAATCACTTTTTTTCGTGTTCCGGGCAGGTTGGAACATTTATAAAAATGACTATAATATAAACCGTAATAAACCGTAAAGGAGGCAACAGATTTATGGAAGAGACAATGAAGGATTATGAAAAGATGCTGGAGGAGTCCTACAGCCTGATGGGAGACGGTGTCCACGATACGGATGCGCTCCTGGCATGGAGAAAGGCGAAGGAGCTTAAGGAATCACAGGAGAATATAACCGTTACGGTAACCGGTATAGTAAAGGGCGGGGTTGTCGCTGATTTTGAAGGTATCAGGGCATTTATTCCCGTATCAAAGCTGTCCCTTGACAGGATAGACGACTGCAATCCCTTCCTCGGCAAGGAGATAGAGGTAAGGGTGTTCGAAGCGAATATGGATGAAGACAAACTGATCCTTTCCGCCAAGGAGATACTGAAGGAGGAAAGAGAGCAGGGGAGAAAGAAAAAGATATCGGATATAAAACCGGGGCAGGTATTTCACGGAACGGTAGCCACCATCAAGGATTACGGTGCATTTGTGGATCTGCCCGACGGTTTATCGGGGCTCGTCCATATCTCACAGATATCCCATGAAAGGATCAAGCACCCCGGTGTCGCCCTTAAGGAAGGGCAGGAGATCGATGTTAAGGTCATAGAAGTTAAGGATGGCAAGATATCACTTTCCATAAAGGCTCTGCTGGAGGATCCCAATGCAGAAGAGGTCGAGGATGAAGAGGTGATACTTCCCGAGTCTGAGGAGATCGGTACTTCACTTGGTGATCTGCTGAAGGGGATCAAGCTGTGAATAAATGCAGTCTGTGCCCCAGAGACTGCGGTGTTAACAGGGAGACATCCCATGGGGTGTGCGGTGTATCGGACAGGTTAAAGGTGGCCAGAGCGGCACTCCACTTCTGGGAAGAGCCCTGCATATCAGGTGACAATGGTTCGGGCGCAGTCTTTTTTTCAGGCTGCGCTCTTCATTGCATTTACTGTCAGAACAGGGAGATCTCCGGCGGGAAGGCAGGGCTTTTGATATCCGCAGACAGACTTACGGATATATTCTTTGAACTAAAGGATAAAAAGGCCTGCAATATAAATCTGGTGACGGGAGATCATTATACCCCGATCATCGTACAGGCTATAGAAAAAGCGAAGAGCATGGGCTTTGATCTGCCCTTTATCTTTAACTGTTCGGGATATGAGAAGACGGAGAGCCTTAGGATGCTTGAGGGGCTTATAGATGTGTACCTGCCCGATTTCAAATACATGGATCCGGAGCTTGCAGGGAGGTATTCAAATGCTCCTGACTATCCTGATATTGTAAAGGCTGCCGTGGATGAGATGGTGAGGCAATGCCCCGAGTGTTTATTTGACGGCAGCGGTCTGATACAAAGGGGCGTCATAGTACGCCATCTGCTCCTTCCCGGGCATGTTTCCGATTCGAAGAGGATCCTCAGGTATCTGCATGATAGATATGGTGACTCGATCTATATCAGTATCATGAGCCAGTATACTCCCATGGAGGGCATACCGGATGGATACCCTGAGCTCCAAAGGAGAGTAAAGAAGAGCGAATATGATAGGCTTACGGACTATGCCATAGAACTTGGGATAGAAAATGCGTATATCCAGGACATGAGCGTGGCGAAGGAAAGCTTCATACCGGCATTTGATAACGAAGGGGTTTATCTGCCCGGAGATAAACTGTGAGACTTACCCGGAGATAAACTGGGTGGCATATCCGGAGATAAATCAGGAGTCTTGCCCGGAGATAAA
>CAMOIV010000126.1 GCA_946616305.1 uncultured Lachnospiraceae bacterium
TCAAAGCCGGGATCATAATTGGCCCATATGACATAGGGTACCATATATCTCTTATCGAAGTCTTCATCATCAAGATTACCGGGATCCTTCCCTGCAAGCTTCCATACAGGCCTCACCACCGAATCTGAGGGCTGGTGGTCGCCGAACATGACTATGATGGTCTTATCATCCTGTTTCGCAAAATACTCCGTTAAAGCCTTAAAGGCCTCATCGGATCTTTTTATCAGTGTTAGATATCTCTGAGTGCTGTCGGTCTTCTTGTCCTTTACGTCGCCTTTAAGCAGCACATCCTCGGTAAGATCTGGATGAGCCTTGTCATAGGGACTGTGGTTCTGCATGGTGACGTTGAATATGAACAGCGGCCTTCCGGTGTTTTTATTCTTCTCATATTCCTCGATCAGGATATCAAAATCACCCTTATCGCTGACATAGCCTCTGAGCATATCGTATTCTTTATCCAGATCATCAAGGAATAAGGACTTCTCAAAGCCCATATCCTCATAGACTCTCTTCCTGTCCCAGCCCTTGGCGTAGTATGGATGCACTCCCACCGTCTTATAGCCTATGGATGACAGATATCCCGGCAGGGCCTCGATATCCTCATCCACGTACTGCTGGTAAGGGATGGAACCCTCGGGAAGAAAGGCAAGAGAGTTGCCTGTCAGGAATTCGAACTCGGTATTGGGTGTATTGCCGCCCACTATGGAGACATTCAGGTTCCCTGTCTCATGATCACCCTCTGTAGTCTCAAGGGAATGTACAAAGGGCATGTAATCCGTATTGGTTTCAAAGTCTCCCAAAACCCCAAGGTCGGAAAAGGCCTCGTTCATGATCACGATGATATTGGGTCTGTCGTCTCCTGCGCTCTTCCCCTCATATCCTGCAAGGAGCTCCTTGACCTCCTCTCTGTCATAGCCTGCGGGCTTCTTTACATTCACATATTGAAGTTCCCACAGGAAGGCAGTCAGAGTACCGTCCCGCTCAGACATGGCGGTAGGGGTAAAAAGCTTGGTATAAAGCCCGAAGGTTCTGGCAGCGGTCTCCGTCCTGATAAAAAGAGTATAAAGGAATATAAGGACCGCAAACAGGAGGGTCCCCCCTATGCGAAATACGATGCTGTCGCTGATATCGGACACCCGAAGATCAGCAAAGCATGAGATCACGAAGATGACTATGAAGCCAAGAGTGCATATGAGCGCCCTTGCAGAAGGCATATAATCATACCCTCCCGCAACCTCGGCAGCTGTCCCCAAAGAACCCAGATCCCATGGCAGGAAGGGTACTCCCCTGAAGTCTATAAGGTAGTACTCCGCATACGAGAGTATGAGGAATAAGACCGTAAGGACCATGAGGGCCAGGCGCAGCGACCCGAAAGCAAAAAAAAGCATACCCGTCAGAATGACAAAAAGTATGATGTTCAGCAGTTGTATCGGTATGTTCATCCTTACGAAGGGGTTGTGAGTTATGGCTTCGAAAAGATACATCACAGCCGCCGGGATGATGATGAAATAAAAGATCCTCTGTACTATTACCATGCCGTGTCAAAATCCGGGGCGGTAGTAACTACCGCCCTTAGTTTTATCTGTATATCATGTCCTCTCTTGCAGGTCCGTTGGATACCATGGTGATGGGATATCCAAGCTGCTTTTCAATGAACAATATGTAATCCCTGCAGTTTTTGGGCAGTTCATCAAACGTCTTTATTCCCCTGATATCGCACTTCCATCCGGGAAGCGTTGTAAGGATCGGCTTTGCCTTCTCAAGATCTCTGGGATTGGGGAATTCGTGCACTGTTTTTCCGTCTATCTCATAATCCGTGCAAACAGGTATCTCATCAAGGTATCCAAGTGCATCCACCACTGTGAAGGCCACATCGGTGGTACCCTGGATCCTGCATCCGTAGCGGCTTGCCACACAGTCATACCATCCGACTCTCCTGGGGCGGCCGGTGGTGGCTCCGTACTCTCCGCCGTCTCCGCCGTTTTGTCTCAAAAGCTCCGCTTCCTCTCCGAATATCTCCGAGGTAAAGGCTCCGGCTCCCACGGCTGAGGAATACGCCTTGGATACCGTCACTACCTTTTTGATCTCATGGGGTGCTATGCCAAGGCTTATGGCACCGTATGCTGCAAGAGGTGATGATGAGGTTACCATGGGATAGATACCGTTATCAGGATCCTTCATGGTCCCGAGCTGTCCCTCAAGCAGTATCTCCTTGCCATCCTCAAGGGCTTTTGTACAGAAAAGACTTACATCCGTAAGATACGGCCCTATGATGTCCCTGTACTGCATACAGGTATTAAAAAGCTCGGACACCGATAAGGGCTCCTTATGATAGAGTTCCTTAAGTGTCACGTTCTTAAGAGTGCATATATTCTCAAGTCTTTCTTTGAGATATGCCTCGTCAAAAAGGTCACAGGCCTGTATGCCGATCTTGGCGTATTTGTCGGAATAAAAAGGCGCTATGCCGCTCTTTGTGGATCCGAAGGCCTTACCGGAAAGCCTCTCCTCCTCGCATACATCAAAAAGCACATGATAGGGCATAAGGAGCTGGACCCTGTCGGATATCATGATCTTAGGCTCGGGCACGCCCTTTGATACTATGTCATCTATCTCACCCTTAAGCTTCATAACATCCAGGGCTACTCCGGAACCTATGACATTCGTCACGTTTTCATTGAAAACTCCTGACGGACAGGTGTGAAGGGCAAATTTGCCGTATTTATTCTTTATGGTATGTCCCGCATTGGCACCGCCCTGAAAACGGGCTACGATGTCGGCACTCTCAGCCAGTACATCGGTCACCTTGCCCTTGCCTTCGTCTCCCCAGTTTGCTCCTACTATTGCCTTAACCATGTAAAACCTCCAAAAACTGTAAAACTACCTATTGCTAAGCCGTGGTATGATCCATGCCCGTGATCGTATATTGCTCCCATCCTCTGTATAAGATCGATGTGACAGTGACGTGATACGGTCCATCTCTGTGATCGGATATTGCTTCGCTGACAGAAAACGGATCCGAGCAGGAAACTAACCCGAAGTTAAACGCTGACCCGAGCTTAGACACTGACCCGAGGTTAGACACTAACCTCCGCTTTCTCTCCCAACAGATCCTTATATTTATCAAGTATCGGAGCTATATCCTCCTTGATGAACCTCTCCACCTGATGAGGAGCAACTCCCACATATTTAGAAGGATCCAGGTTCTCATTGAGCTCCTCTAAAGTAACGTCAAAGGCCGGATCATCGGCTATCAGCTCCAGGAGATCGTTATCCAGCCCGTCTCTCTTTACATGGGCTGCAGCCTCCATGGAAAGCTCCCTGATCCTCTCATGAAGCTCCTGACGGTTACCGCCCTTCTTCACCTGATCCATCATGATATTCTCGGTAGCCATAAAGGGAAGCTCCGCCATAAGATGCTTTCTTATGACCTTATCGTTCACCACAAGACCGTCCACCACATTAAGATCCAGGGTCAGTATGCCGTCTATGGCAAGAAATGCCTCCGGAACCGACAATCTCTTATTTGCCGAATCATCAAGGGTTCTCTCGAACCACTGTACCGATGTGGTGATCTGTGTGTTCATGGTATCGGACATCACATATCTGGCAAGAGAAGCGATACGCTCGGATCTCATGGGATTCCTCTTATATGCCATGGCCGAGGATCCAATCTGAGACTTCTCGAAGGGCTCCTCAACCTCCTTTAGGTGCTGCAACAGCCTGATATCATTGGACATCTTATGTGAGGAAGCCGCGATGCCTGCGAGAACGTTAAGGACTCGCATATCCACCTTTCTGGAATATGTCTGTCCCGATACCGGATAGCAGGCATCAAAGCCCATCTTCTTAGCTATCATGGGATCTAACTTATCCACCTTATCAAGGTCTCCTTCGAAAAGCTCAAGGAAGGATGCCTGGGTTCCGGTGGTACCCTTGGAGCCCAAAAGCTTAAGAGACGAATATACATACTCGAGGTCATACAGATCCATCAGGAATTCCTGCAGCCACAGAGTGGCTCTCTTGCCCACTGTGGTGGGCTGTGCAGGCTGGAAATGGGTAAAGCCAAGGGTTGGCATATCCTTGTACTTATTGGCAAAATCAGCGAGCTCCGCTATGACATTTACCAGCTTTTTCTTAACAAGATCCAGTGCATCACGCATGATGATGATATCCGTATTATCACCCACATAGCAGGATGTGGCTCCGAGATGTATGATCCCTGCAGCCTTGGGACACTGGAGGCCGTAGGCATATACATGACTCATGACATCATGCCTTACTTCCTTCTCCCTCTTCCTGGCATCATCATAGTTTATATCCTCTATATGAGCCTTCATCTCGGCGATCTGTTCATCGCTGATATCAAGCCCAAGTTCCTGCTCCGTTTCTGCCAGTGCAATCCAGAGCCTCCTCCATGTAGAAAACTTCTTATCCTCGGAGAAGACATACTGCATCTCCTTACTTGCATACCTCTCGGATAAGGGGCTGATATATCTGCTGGTATCCTCCATATGATCCTCCGTTAATCCTCGCCATTAACCTAAAAAACGAACGAAAAAGATTATATCCCAACAAGACCGGAACTGCAACCTGGGGTCGGGGGTATGACCCTAAGGCTCGGGGTTTGTGGGCCTATGGGCTCGGGGTTGTGGGCCTAGGGGACGGGGTTTATGGTTCATTTTACCCAGGCCACCGTGACGGGGTTTGCGGTCCATTTT
>CAMOIV010000127.1 GCA_946616305.1 uncultured Lachnospiraceae bacterium
GAGCAGGACGGATCTCTTTAAGATGAGATAGTAAGTATCGTTCTTTTGATATTTGTCGCTGACTGTGCCGCACACCTTAAGTGTCACACCGTCTATACCCGTATCATAAAAGGGTTCCGGAGGTTTGATCTTAAGGATCAGTCCGATAAACAGTACAAGCCACAGTCCTGCGAAACAGGCTGGTCGTTTCATTCTATGATATTGTCATTCCTTTCATATAAAGCATCCAGCGGCATGTGGTCCAGGAAAACTCCCTCGGTTGAGCCGTCAACAGATATCTGAACCTGATCCACTCCGGGGAGTGCCGCCAACGTATTGACTATGGAATAAAGAGCCACCTCTTCGCTGACCTTATAGGGTTCCTCCCTTATGGCAGGATCAAAGTTGGCATATGCGATCCTGTCCTTTACCGTTACATTAAGAAGCGTGGCATCCGGAGGAAGTGTCGGATATGCATTATTCTCTCCTACAGCCTGCGGGCCCTTCAGCAGAGTCTCCAGAACGAATTTCTCCATGGACAGATTGGTAGCATATACCATACTCTCGTCATACCTCTTCAGCGAGGTTCCGTCAACGTCTGTAAAGTATAAGGTGACATTTGCCCTTGCATAGAAGTTAAGCTCCTCTCCCGTACTTGTGATAAAGGAATCCTTCGTCATCTCGCCTATGGTTTCATTTTTGCTGTCCGTAAGCTCTGCTCCGTCTACCATGAATCTCACGGAGATAATGTCCTCAAACTGCGTTAATGTCTCGACGATCGCCGCCCTTGTGAGTACCTCCTCCGTGGGATTCAGCTTTTTGTATGCCTTATCGAGACTTATGGTCACCTTGCCGTTGTCGTTACTGTGATCTACTATCACGACATTATCGGATACCGTCACGCTGCCGTTCGCTCCTGTGCTGCCAAGCCAGCCAAGGACCGTATCAAGAGTATTGCCGGATACAGACTTTACCTCCCTGCTGAGCAGGGTCGTATAGGAGCTGTCCGGATAGTAAACCTTGACAGCTGCTTCTTTGTTCCGGTCCCTTGAACCGCAGGAAACAAGCATGCAGGTCATGGACAGGATCAGTGCTTTTATTATCAGTGTTTTGTATCTTTTCATATCTCTGCCCTCAGAGGGATCTTAACTGTAAATGTGGTCCCCTCTCCGACTATACTGGCGGCCTTTATGGCACCTCTGTGCATCAATATGGCATTCCTGGTTATGGAAAGACCAAGTCCCGTACCGTCTATCTCCTGTGAATGTGATTTGTCTCCTCTGTAAAACCTGTCATATATCCTGTTAAGAGATTCCTCCGGGATACCTATACCGGAATCGGAGACAGTTATGATGGCAAAGGCTGTATCGGAATCAAGAGTGACTCTGACCCATCCGTCTTCTTTATTGTACTTGATGGCATTCTCAACCAGATTCATTATGGCAAGGGACAGCTTTACTTCATCCACCTCGGCATTCACTACCGTCTTTTCTTCAAAGAAGAGCTCGACTCCCGCTTCATCCGCTATGGGAGTCAACGTCTTAAGTATGGTCTGCAGCATATCGGACAGGTCGTGCATCTCAAAGGAAGGAGCCGCCTCCTCATTGCCCTCCACCTTAACCTGTGACAGCAGATCATTTATTATCTTATTCTCCCTGTCTACCTCACTGGCGATATCCAGGAGGAATTCCCTGTATGTCTCGGCATCCACGGAATCGCCGCCCTGTATCAGGGAGTCTGCAAGCACCTTCATGGATGCAAGGGGTGTCTTTAATTCGTGCGAGACATTTGCCACGAATTCCTCCCTTGAGTCATCCACCTCATGCATCCTTCCCAGCAGATGGTGAAATGCGTCCATGATATCCTTTGTCTCGGTATAGTCAGGCACCTCTATGCTCTCGGCACCGAAGCCCTCCTTAACGGAATCCACGGCCTTAATGACCTTGTTGAAGGGACGCAGCAATGTCCTTGAAAGAGCATACGCTATAAGTGTCACCAGAAGCGCTATTATGACCTGTATGGTGGCCGCCCTGTGCTGCATCAGCTGTACATTGCTTTTTATACCGTCGGTTGTGGCACTTACAAGGAAAACTCCCTTGATATCTCCGGTGCTTTCATCGGTTATGGGAACAGTAACATCCAGGTAATTATTCACATCATCCAGGTTGGACATGTTCCTGCTGCCGTTCATGCAGGAAATAACCTCTGACGATACTATGTATTTACCCTGTGATTTGTTATAGGTGTCCTTGATTATCCTGTATGAGGAATCTATCACAAGGATACGTCCGTCATACAGATTTGATGTCTGTGTAAGCTCATCGTCTATGACTATATCATCTCTCTGGGTAAGATAATCGGTTCTTGCCAGATGTGCGGCCAGAATGGCAGCCTGACTTGTGACTTCAGATATCTTCTGAGTCATGGCTCTGCTCTCATAGCTTCTTACCATCATGAACCTCATGATGGCTGAAGGAATGATGCCAATCAGAAGAACTATCATAAAGATACGAAATCTCAGGCTGTGAATAAGCCTCGAATTATAAAAGAATCTCGAAAGAAGCGCCTTCATGTTTTATATCTTTTGACCGATCCTTGTGTATTATGTCCGTATTATCCGTATCCCTGATACTCATACCCGGTCTGTAAGCATTTCATAAGTATTCAGTGTTTTCTCACACTCCATTGGAAGTATTACAGACTAAACCACAGATATGGCACAGATAGATTGCCCATAATTATAAATCCGATGGATATGAATATCAATAATAAAATCAGCAGGACATTTATACCGGCATGTTCTGCACCTTATCAACTGTTTGCGTGTCCGTTAAGCCTTATGGAAAGAGCATTAAGTCCCAGGATGTTCTGATAATGCATCTCAGAGGCAACACCCGATACCAGACGGATACCTATGTTCTTTGTCACATCCTCCTGATCCATCATCTTGCGTCTCTGCTCGATGTCAAAGGGGACACAGTCATCTTTCAGTGAAAGGATCAGGGTCTCGGGTCTGCAGGCTATGCACACCCGTACGTTGTGCTTCTTGTTATCAGCAGAAAATCCGTGCTTTATGACATTGCCGGCCATTTCTTCCAGGAACAGACTGGCAAAAAACGCTCTGCGTCTGTCAATCCCCCTCTCCTGACAGAATTCCTGCAGTCTGCCGGAAAGACCCATAACACTGTCCATATCATGCAGAACGATATCTATACGGCCGAACACGGGAACTCCGAAATCCTTCGGTATGGACATAAGCTCATCGATGGTCTTTGGAAAGTGTTTATTATACATACACGAGTAGAGCAGCACAAAGACAGGAGCTATGAAACCGTTCAGCACATTTGCCGTATATACTCCCGTCAATCCCATTTTGCCTATCAGCAGCAGGGAAAAAGTCACGACACCCACAAATCCGTCAAGGAACGAAAGTATATGGACCTGCATATGTCTGTCTGTTGTCTGCCAATAGCATGAGAAGTGGGAGATGATGATAGCCAACGGCATGCAGAAGGGCAGGATCCTGAAGCCCATCACGGTCATCATATATACGGGATCCGACGGATCTCTGTAATACAGTCTCGTAAGAGGCTCCGCCAGCAGCATGATGATAATGGCTATCGCAGTCAGGATCGGTATGAAATTAAAGAGTGCCACCCGCATGGTATCCGTCAGTGATTTCCTGTCTTCCTCACCGACGCTGACGCTCATCATCATCCGGGATACCACGACCATACCGTTGGGTATGGCCCAGAACAGGGAAAGGAAGGAATTCGCAGCCGTAAATGCCGATATCCCTACTGCCCCCACATTTGCAAGGATCAGTGAGTTCACTACCATACCACGAAGTGCATTGTAGGCATTGCCTGTTGCTCCGGGTGCGCCTATCTTTATCATGTTTACGGCCTCATGCCAGTTGATCCCCTTTAAGGTAAAGCGCATAGGCGCGTCCTCTTTCATAAAATAAGGAGCCTGGATCAGGAAATAAGCCCATAAACCGATAGCCGGAGCGAGTGCAAGTCCCAGAGCCTGAAGTCCCATGACACCCACAAAAAGATAATTCAGCAGGAAATTCAATATGATATAGACAAGACTTGCCGTTGTTGTGATCTTGCCCTTATTATCCAGTGAAAGAAATGCGGACAGCTGACTTCCGAGTATCAGGGGAAAGATCCCTATGGCCTGACCCAGAACATATAGAGTAAGCATATGACTGATGACGGGATCATCGGCAACCGAGCCAAGACTTCCCACCATACCGAATATGAGATGCCCTGCGATCACAAGGATCGCCAGGATCCCCGAGACAGCTATATCAAGCGAAAAAACACTCTGTACCCCTGCCTGATCGTTTCTTCCGATACGTTCTCCGCAGAGGATCGTCGCACCTCCGACGA
This sequence comes from uncultured Lachnospiraceae bacterium, assembly GCA_946616305.1. GTDB lineage: Bacteria > Bacillota > Clostridia > Lachnospirales > Lachnospiraceae > NK4A144. The sequence goes on from CAMOIV010000127.1 coordinate 4,377, forward strand.
GCATGGTAGTGAGTGCGACCAGAGCCAGATTTACGGGAGAATACAGTCCCACCGCAGACATGGCCTTGACACCGACAAAATTCCCCGCAAACAGACTTGACACTATACCGTTTACCATCCCTACGGATGCCAACAGTATCTGCACAGGCAGCAGCCTGAACATTGCGCTCTGAGTCAATTTGGCTTCTCTCAACTTTATCCACCTCTTTTATATTTATTTTTGTATCCTGCAAACAGAAAAAACGAATTTATGCGGATGTTTTACCCACAGTCTTTCGGCAGAATGCTAAATACAAACTCCTTAAGATCAGCGCAATAGTAATCCGCC
>CAMOIV010000128.1 GCA_946616305.1 uncultured Lachnospiraceae bacterium
ATGGAAAGATCATATGATGTGGCAGCTTTGGGAGAACTGCTTATAGACATGACGATGAACGGGATATCCGCTCAGGGGAACGGGCTGTATGAAGCAAATCCCGGAGGAGCTCCGTGTAATGTCCTTGCCATGCTTGGAAAACTCGGTCACAGGACAGCTTTTATGGGAAAGGTGGGAGACGATATATTCGGACATGAATTAAAGGGAGTTCTTGATGAGGTGGGGATCGATCACAAAGGGCTTATCATGGATCCCAAAGTGAGGACAACACTTGCATTTGTCAAGACCTTTGAGGACGGGGACAGGGATTTCTCCTTCTACCGGGCTCCGGGAGCTGATATGATGCTTTCTAAGGATGAGATAGATCTGGATATCATACGCTCCTCTTCAATACTCCATTTCGGAACACTGTCCATGACGCATGAGCCTGTACGGACGGCAACTCTTTTTGCACTGGATGAAGCAAAGAAGGCCGGTGACATCATATCCTTTGATCCGAATATCAGAGAACCTCTGTGGGATGATATGGAAGATGCAAGAGAGCAGGTATTAAAGGGCCTTGAATACTGTGACGTTCTCAAGATCTCGGATAATGAGATACAGTGGCTTACAGGGCTTGAGGATTATACAGAGGGCGCCTTGTGGATACTGTCGCACTGCAGGGTGCGACTTATGACGGTATCTCTGGGTAAGAGCGGCAGCATGGCCTTTTACAGGAAGGACCCCGGGACTATGGACTATATAAAGGCCGAAGCTTTGCCGTTTATACAAAAGGATACCATCGAAACCACGGGGGCCGGGGACACCTTCGGAGGATGCATGCTCCATTTTGTTCTGGAAAAGGGACTTGAAGACCTTGGTGAATCCGATCTTAAGGAGATGCTTACATTTGCAAATGCGGCAGCTTCCATCATAACCACCAGAAGAGGCGCTCTCCGTGTAATGCCAAACCCGGATGAGATACGGGATCTTATAGCGACCGGCAGGTAAAGGAGCAGGCAGATCAAAGAAACAAATATTAAGGGCTTGGAAAAAAGGATTGGAGGGTAAGATGAGTAAAACTATCATAACCATCAACAGACAGTATGGGGCGGGAGGAAGAAGCCTTGCGGCCATCCTGTCGGAAAGACTGGGGATCCCTTATTATGATCAGGACTTCATACAGAAGACCGTGGAGAAGAGCGGTTACGAGGAGGAAGCCGTGATACGCGAGGGTGAAGAGATGAGCAGGCCTTCCCGGTTGTTGAACAACATACTTAACAGTGCCGTGTCCTACAGCAGCTCATTTGATGGGATATTTGAGGCAGAGAAAAAGGTGATCATGGAGTTTGCCAAAGAACCGTGTATCATAGTCGGCCGCTGCGCCAACATGATACTGAGTGAGGCCGGTATCGATACCATGAGCGTATATCTGCATGCACCTCTGGATAAAAGGATCAGTCACATGACAGAGAAGGCAGAGGACGGACAGATACCTGACGCCAAGGTTATAGAGGAGCATGACAGACATCGCGGTACTTTTTACAAGCAGTATACGGGGAGAGAGATCTTCGATGCGTCGAATTACACGTTCTGCTTTGATACCGGGAAGATAAGCATATCCCAATGTGCGGATATAATACTGGGTGCGCTGTAAGCCTCGCAAAGTTACAGAGGGAAAGGAGTAGTAACATGAGTAACAGAATGAAGCACAGAGCCTGCTGTGCGATCCTTGTCGCCTTAATGCTGATGCTTTCGGGATGCGGCGGACAGAGAATGATGATGGGAACGGGAGGAACCTCGGGGACATATTATGCCTTCGGCGGCGTACTTGCCCAGTATATGAAGAATTATACCGATTACAGCGTCACAGCCGTTTCCACGGCTGCATCAAAGGCAAACATCCAGAGTATCGGTGACGGCGATTATCAGATCGGTTTTACTCAGTCGGATGTTATGAACTATGCCTGGGATGGCACAAGGTCATTTGAAACAGACGGCCCCTGCAGGGATTTTCGTGTTTTGGGCGCGCTGTATGCCGAGACAGTCCAGCTTATTACAATGAAAGAGGATATAAAGAGCGTTGAAGACTTAAGGGGAAGGAGCGTTTCCATAGGAGCTCCCGGATCCGGGGTATATTTCAATGCCATAGATGTTCTAAACGGAGCAGGCCTTACGGTGGACGATATCAAGCCTCAGTATCAGAGCTTCGATGACAGTAAAGAGGCACTTAAGGACGGACAGATCGATGCGGCGTTCATAGTAGCCGGAGCGCCTACCTCTGCAATCACGGAACTGGCTACGACCAACGGAGTGTATCTGATACCTATAGATGGCGGTTTAAGAGAAGATATCATGAAAGACTGTCCTTATTACGCACCGATGGTCATCCCGGCGGACACCTATCCGGGACAGAGCGAACCCATCGAAACCATAACGATCATGGCTACCCTGATCGTCGATGCGGATATGGACGATGACTGTGTGTACGATCTTACGGCAGCTGTTTTTGACCATACGGCAGACATCGCCCTGGAGAATGCAAAGGGTGAGGAACTGTCGGTTGAGAATGCCACATCGGGGATAACGATCCCCTTCCATGAAGGCGCCGCCAGATATTATGCAGAGCATGGTATACAGGTCGCAACACTTGAGTAGAGCAAAGAAAAGATAAGGAGCATTATATGGCCAGTCAGACAGATAGCAAGAGAAATGAGATAGACGGGAATGATCTTGAACAGGTCATGAAAAAGTATGACCGGGAATCCAATGTACGTGTTTTTACGGGGAAACCCGCTATAATCGTAAAGGCTATCCTTATAGGATTCTCGCTGTTTTGCATATGGGTAACACTGTTTGCCACGTTTTTGGAGGAGATCAGGCTGACATCCTTTATGGGGATGATCGTATTGCTTGGCTTCATGTATTATCCCGCCAAGAAGGATAACAACAGGGTGAATCACATCCCCTGGTATGACATAGTGGGCATGGTCCTGGGTACCGGCGCCTTTTTGTATTATACATTCAACGCCGACGGGATCATCCAGCAGGGAACGAGATTTGAACCCTATCAGATCCTGATCGCAGTGATCGGTATAGCTGCTCTTTTGGAAGTGACAAGAAGAAGCGTGGGATGGCCCATACTGATCGTTGCATTGTTTTTTATCGTATATGCCCTTGTGTACGGACTTACGAACCCCTCTGCCATCGGAAGGCTGAGGTATCTGGTACGTAATCTGTTTTATGCCAAGACAGGTATACTGTCGACTCCGATCAACGTGTGTTCCAAATACATAGTCGTGTTTATCATATTCGGCGCCTTTCTTGAAAGGACAGGTATCTCGGAGCTGTTTATCAATCTCGCCAACTGCATAGCAGGACGTTTCGCGGGAGGACCTGCAAAGGTGGCAGTCATATCATCGGCACTTTGCGGTATGGTCAGCGGATCATCGGTGGGTAATACGGTAACAACGGGATCGGTCACCATACCTATGATGAAGGATACAGGATACAAGGCGGAGTTTTCGGGAGCTGTTGAGGCGGCGGCATCCACCGGAGGTCAGATCATGCCCCCCATAATGGGAGCAGCGGCATTCCTCATGGCTGATATCATCGGTGTCCCATATTCAGACATCCTCGTCAGGGCCATTTTCCCCGCTGTACTGTATTTTACAGGTATTTTTATCGCCGTTCATCTGGAAGCCAAGAAACACGGACTTACAGGCATACCCGTAGAGAAGCTGCCCCGTTTGTCTCATCTGTTAAAGAGGATATATCTGCTGGTACCCCTGGTGCTCCTTGTTGTATGGGTGTCCAAGAACATGATGACGATGCAGAGGGCTGCGTCATTTGCCATCGTTGCAGCCATCGCTGTGGGCATAATAGACGGATTTGTGGGCGGAGAACGCTTTACCATTAAAAAGTTCTTTGAGGCTCTTGAGGCCGGAGGAAAAGGTACCATTACTGTGGGTGCTGCCTGCGGCGTTGCCGGGATCATTTCCGGAACCATAACCATGACAGGACTTGCCAATGAGATGATAAATGCCATAGTGGCCATAGCCGGAGACAAGCTTTTTATAGCACTGTTCCTTACCATGCTGTGCTGTATAGTGCTTGGTATGGGAGTTCCCACAACGGCAACCTACTGTATCATGGCGGCAACCTGTGCACCTATCCTGACACGTATGGGTGTCCCGATACTTGCGGCTCACTTTTTCGTTTTTTATTTCGGTATAGTTGCTGATATCACACCTCCTGTAGCATTGGCAGCCTATGCCGGAAGTGCCATAGCTAAATCAAATCCCATGCGTACGGCTTATGCTGCGACTAAAATGGCTGTAGGTGCTTTCCTGATACCGTATATATTCTGTTTTAATCCTAAGATACTGTTCATAGATACCGGCGTTGACGGCAGTCTGGTAGTGGCATACATCACCGCCTTTATAGGCATAGTGGGTGTAGCATCTGCTCTGGAGGGCTACCTGCTGACGGATATGATCATCATTGAGCGGCTCCTGCTCATCGTCGGCGGTATCATGCTGATATTCCCGGGACTTTTGACAGACGGATTGGGAGTTGCCATCATAGCTGTCGGAGTTGCCATGCAGGTCATAAGGAGGAAGAACCGGTTGCAGATCGGATCCGGTACCTGACAAATTTACAA
>CAMOIV010000129.1 GCA_946616305.1 uncultured Lachnospiraceae bacterium
AGCCCTTATCATCCTTCATTCCGGCAGATCACTGTAAAAATAAAAAATACCCGGGCCTTATAATGGTCCGGGCCGGTCATTTATATGCCGGCCCGGATCAAGTGTGGATCAACTTGTATAATTATCAAAGTATCCCTGGACAAGGACCACCGGTGTACCCTTGTCTCCCGACCCCGATGTCAGGTCACACAGGGAGCCTATAAGATCCGTAAGCTGTCTTGGAGTAGTTCCCTCACTGGCCATCTTGCCCACCAGATCCGCATCCTTCTTTCTTATGCTTTCGGATATGGCATCCTTCAGGGCCTGACCCGAAAGATTTGCAAAATCGTTGTCCGCAAGATATTTTAACTTGAGCTCATTGGGCGTTCCCACAAGTCCGTCGGTGTATGCCGGCGATACCACGGGGTCGGCCAGTTCCCAGATCTTACCCTTGGGATCCTTAAAGGCTCCGTCTCCGTATACCATTACCTCCACATGCTTGCCTGTCCTCTCAAGGATGTTCGCCTGGATATCGAGGACCAGCTGCTTGCACTCTCTGGGGAAAAGCTTGACCTGCCCTTCCGTAGCCTTATTGGAACCCAGCAGCCCGTATTTCTCATTGCAGCCGCTGCCGTTTACGGGAGCGTTCATGATCTCATCGAGTCCGAAAACCTTCTCGGCACCGGATGCCTTTAATATCCTCTTAGTCCTTGCTCTGGTATGGATATCGCAGTTTATCACGTTCTTTGTGTAATCAAGTATGGCCTTTGCCTGATTTGCAAAGATTATCTCCACGTCACATCCCATCTCTTTGATGAGATTGCTGTAATACTCAACGTAATCCACTCCCGTGAACTCATGCTTGCCGTAGCCGAAAAGCTCTCTGTATCTGTCAAGAGTGAGCACGTCGCTGTAGGGATTTACCCCTGCTTCATCTATCTTGTCCAGGCTTATGAGCTCGTTTCCGACCTCATCAGAAGGATATGACAGCATGAGAACGATCTTCCTTGCTCCCATGGCGATACCCTTAAGACAGATGGCAAAACGATTTCTCGAGAGGATAGGGAAGATAACACCTATGGTGTCCGCTCCCAGTTTTGCTCTCACATCTGCCGCGATATCATCCGTGGTACAGTAGTTGCCCTGAGCTCTGGCTACTATGGACTCGGTTACGGATATAACATCCCTGTCCCGAAGCTCGAAGCCCTCTGCTTCCGCTGCCTCCACTACACTATCCGTGACAATGGTAGCCAGGTCATCCCCCTGTCTGATAATGGGACAGCGGATTCCTCTTGATACTGTCCCGACCCTTCTTTCCTTAGCCATTTCTTACCTCCGTTTTATATTAAGATTTATCATATTTTACCTGATCGTTACTTTCCTTTATTCTTTTTCAGCAGTTTGGACATCTCTTCACGGCTTATTTCCTTTGTAGAGATGTTCTTGCCCTTGGCAAATTTTTCCGCCATTCTCCTGTTCTCGAACCTTTGCATCATGGTTCCTGAGGCATCATCGACGACATCGTAATTGGTCATGTCGTTCTCCGGGTCATACCAGCTGTAGATAGCGCCTCCGTTAACGCCTTCAAGCATGTCATCCGTAAGTTTGTTGTCTTTATTCATGTTAATCCTCCTGTTATGCTGTGTCCATACCGTATCCCGGACATTTGGTCCAGGACACTCTGTCTCCTTACTGATTTATACGAAGGCGGAGTGCTTGGGGCACACCCTGCAGCCCTGCAGCCATGCTGTTCTGCTGCTCTGCTGCTCTGCACCCATGCCCTTTCACTCGGGAGACCAGCTTTCCTGTACATCCTCTATCACGACGTTTTCGTCAACCTTCACCACTATCTGATACTCGTCCTCATATACTATCTCCCCGGGGAAGTTGGTATATACCACATAGTAGGGGTGCTCGTACCTTTCCAAAAGCCAAAGGAGAGGATTTATCATCTTCATCATGAGCTGGGAATTCTCCATCTTGAAATAACAGATCACCTTCTCCTGACGTTTGCATTGAGGAGGCCAGGGCAGTTCTTCGGCAAACCACGAGTCTATCTCCTTGAATAAGGACACATCCTCCTCATCCATGACCCCGTCGGTCATCATCTGGTTGAGCATGCTGAATATCCCCTTGCCGGTCTTGGTATTAGCAGCAAGCTCCTTGCCCTGTATCCTGCAGTACTTGAACTTAACAGCCATACATGCGGCCTCCTTCCTATTGCCTTCCTATCGGTTGCTTAACAGTATTCTCCGTACTCACATCCGATATGAGTTGCATCGATCTCATCCACAAGCCGTAAACCCTCTTCGGTCTTATCAAAAAGCTTTATCCTGCCCCAGCCGTTACCGCCGTTCCACAGCTTGTTGTGCTTTTTGCTGCCGTTCGGCGCTTCATAATTCACCAGAAGCATATCGGCCTTTTTACAGTATATATCCGACTCCATGACGGCATTATCGTTCTCCTGCCGCACATGCCAATGTACGTTATCCTCATCCTCATCAAAGGAGAAATCAGTACCGCCCCAAAGACCGGGCTTTGAGAAATTGAATTCGTATTCCTTCCCTTCGTAGTAAAACGCTCCCAAAAGACGTCTGTTCAGAGGGACGAGATAGATCTTCGGTCTGCCGCCTCCGATGTCGAATACACTGTTGGTAAGCTTTTCCCCTGTCCTCGCGCTCACAAGGCAGTTTGATGACAGCCATACCCAGGGACTGGTGAAGTCTCTTCCCCAGTTCTTATCCGCATATCCGTAGCACTTATTTGGAGTTACGATATACTTTCTTCCGTTGCACATGACCCATCCCTTGTAGGCTGTCTTCATGCCCTCGGCATGCCAGTACATGGCAAAGGCTTCCATACCCCTGAACAGCTTTCCCGCTCCGTAGCCTACGTTGAAGGCTATCTTCTTGTCAATGGCAAGCTCCCAGGACATTTCTCCTGAATCACACATCCACTCGGGATGAGATCCTGCTTCCTCGGGAGATATCTTTATGCTGCCCTTAAGGGTCTTCTCCGATGCCATGCAGTCTCCGGCTTTTATCCTGTATGGTGCTTCCTGATGGATCTTTACCCTCTTCCATCCGAAGAATCTGTGGAGCTGCATATGATCCTCTCCCCAGGTTCCCGCTTTTACCATCACATAGGAGGGTCTCTTTCCTGCCCTTTTATTTGCCGGCAGCTGTCCGAACACAGGCATATCTCCTCCCAGAGCAGGATTGCAGGTAAATACCTCTATAAAGAATGCCTTGTCTTCTCCGGTCTTTTCATCCTGCCCGGTGAAGGAATGCCACCACCAGTCGTATCCGCAGTGTGAGAGAAACCCCTTCAGCATAAATGCATCTCTGGTAATGTCATGATGATCGAACATATCTGATATCCCCCTGTTCTTTTATTATTGCTTTTTCAGTCCCGAAAGATTATCAAGAGCCATCTTCAGAGTATCATCCTTCTTGGCAAAATGGAATCGGATAAGGTGTCTTACATCCTCTTTAAAGAAGCTGCTCCCCGGCACAGCAGCCACCTTGATCTCCTTTGCCAGGTATTCACAGAATTCATAATCGTCATCCACTCCGAACTCACTGATATCCATCAGCACGTAATAAGCTCCCTGAGGCTTTGTTATCTTAAAGCCGAGATCCTCAAGGCCTCCTACGAAAAGATCCTTCATATGGGTGTAGTGAGCAGCCAGTTCTTCGTAGTAATCATCTCCGAACCTAAGACCTGTAACGGCAGCCTCCATGAGTGGCGCCGCCGCTCCCACCGTAAGGAAGTCATGCACCTTCTTCACGCGGTCGCACACGTGGGGGTTTGCTATCACATATCCTAATCTCCATCCCGTTATGGAGTAGGTTTTCGAAAGAGAATTACAGACTATTGTCCTCTCCCTCATCCCCGGAAGAGCCTGCATATACACATGTTTGTTGGGTGCATAGACTATGTGCTCATAGACCTCGTCCGTCACCACGTATGCATCGTATTTTATGGCAAGATCCGCAATGCTTTTCAATTCGTCGTATGTAAAGACCTTGCCGCAGGGATTTGAAGGATTGCACAGGATCAGTGCCTTGGCCCCCGACTTAAAGGCATCCTCCAGCACGTTTATGTCGAAGGTAAAATCCGGAGGGACCAAGGGAATATAAACAGGTATCGCACCCGAGAGTATGGTATCCGCACCGTAATTCTCATAGAAGGGTGAAAAGATAGCCACCCTGTCCCCGGGGTTTATTATGCTCATCATGGCCGCCATCATGGCCTCTGTGGAGCCGCAGGTCACGACTATCTCCTTCTCCGGATCCACGTCTATCCCCGAAAAATGCATGTATTTTTCTGCCAATGCTTCCCTGAAGTTTAACGCGCCCCAGGTAAGGGCATATTGATGAGGTCCGCTGTACGCAACCTCCGACAGTCTGTCAAGGATCTGCCTTGGAGGATCGAAATCCGGAAAGCCCTGTGACAGATTCACTGCTCCGGCTGCATTTGCTATCCTTGTCATCCTTCTTATCACGGAATCGGTAAAATCCGCTGTCCTGTCGCTTAACTGCATATCCTGCCCTTTCTGTCCTGC
>CAMOIV010000130.1 GCA_946616305.1 uncultured Lachnospiraceae bacterium
TGTCCATCCTTACCTGATCATGGACCGAGTTCGATACAGCCGCATAATCATCCGGATGGAGCATCCCCTTAAAGGTGTAGCCTGTAAGCTCCTTAAATTCATCAAGGTCATGACATCCGAACAATGCTATCACCGCATCGTTCGCATATATGAGTTCTTCGTCACCCTCGGCTTTGTATACGAAAAAGCCACCGGGCATATGTCGTCCGACCTCTTTGATAATGCCCATGGTATGCTCATTCAGTTCAAGGTTTTTCCCAAGCATCCGTATATCTCCTTATGAATAAAAACAGTCGGGCCAATGGTATTATAACATGACCGGCTGCTGTTGCGGGCACTAACCATATGAATGTATAATTATTGTCGAAAGGCAGGGATCATTCATATGTCAGCTCGAAAAAAGACCGAAAAACGCAAGGACAGTGCAAGGATACTGATAGTAGATGATATGGCCATAAACCGTACCATCCTCTCATCCATGCTCACTACTTTAGGTATATCATGCGATCTTGCAGAAAGCGGGAGAGAGTGCATCGATCTGTGCCGTAAGAATTCATATGACATGATACTGCTTGACCACCGCATGCCGGATATGGACGGAGTGGAGACCCTGTTAGAATTAAAGGAGATCTTTCATAAGACCGGTGTTGAGACTCCCGTTATCTGTCATACGGCAGCCTTAGGAAAGAATTACGTCAATCTGTATAAAGCAGCAGGCTTTGCCGATGTCCTGATAAAGCCTGCCGATCCCGGAAAGCTTATGGTCATGCTCATGACCTATATACCGGATGGCGGTTACGAGATACCTGCCGATACCGAAAAGAAAAAGCATATAGAGGCAGAGCTTGCTGCACTGCCCGCCTGGCTCAAGGCCGTTCCCCAGCTGGATCTCATGTCGGGCATCAAGCATTGCCATACAGCCTCCGAATACATGGATGCCCTTGCCGTATTTGCAGGATCCATTGAGGACAAGGCTGCAGATATAGAAAGATTCGAAAAAACCGAGAACTGGCCCATGTTCCTGCTCAGGGTACATTCGCTGAAAAGTGTGGGAAGACTGGTAGGTGCGGTTTCCGTTGCGGAAAAAGCCGCCGATCTGGAGTATGCAGGGATGCATGAGGAGTACGGCCTCGTCCATGCCCTTACCCCTCCCTTTCTCATAGAATACAAGAAAATGCTTCCAAGGCTTAAGAAGATCCTTTCAAACAAGGAGCTGGCAGCAGAGCCAATTTACGACGAGCACCCCGGTGGACCCGAAAGACGCTCTCCGGAACTGGAGCGCACCATTCTCTTTGTCTGCGATGAACATGGTATCGTCAGCAGAGGCATAATCAAATCTCTGGAGAACGAAGGCTTTTCCGTGATAAATGTAGGAGATGCTCCCGAGATCATCCTGAATCACCGTGCTGAGTCAAGCCTGCTGCTCTATTATCCCACGGGAGACAATGATCATATAAAGGTCATAAGCACCATGCTGGCTGAGATGTGCAGAGACGACCATAAAGCCTTCTGCCTTGCAGGAGAGCCTCTGGATATCGCCACAGCCCGGGACATACATGACAGGGACTATATATCCTCCGTTTACCCCCGGCCAATCAACCTTGACAAGATGGCTTCGGACATGTCGGGGTATTTTGACCTTATGACAGAGAACAGGCGCACCAAGACCATACTTCTTATCGATGACGATCCTGATTTCCTGCAGATCATGGAGAGATGGCTTCGTGATGCATACGATGTAGACTGCTCCCACTCAGGAGCCAGCGCCCTTGCATATCTGGACCGCAAGAGACCGGATCTCATACTGCTTGATTATGAGATGCCCGGCATGAACGGAGACACCGTAATGCGCAGGATCCGTTCCAATCCCGCTAACGACCGGGTCCCCATCATCTTCCTCACGGGAAAAAATGATAAAGAGGGTGTCATGAAGATACTGGAGAATAAACCCGACGGTTATCTCCTAAAGTCCATGCCCCGTGATGAACTCCTTGATGCACTGGAAAGATTCTTTCAGGCAAGCTCGGCTTCCTTCCTGATGAGCTCTTCGAACTCTTCGGCCGGAAGCGGCCTTGAGAAATAATAACCCTGGACGATCTCACATCCCATATCCTTAAGCTTTGCAAGCTGGGCTTCGTCCTCAACGCCTTCAGCCACAACAGGCACCTCCAGGAATCTGGAAATATCCATTACAAGCTCACACAGCTTCAGGCTCTTCTCGTCCTTTAGCATATTGCTTACGAACTTCATGTCCATCTTTAATACATCTATGGGTATGGTCGTGAGCATATTAAGGGATGAGTATCCCGAACCGAAATCATCCATCTCTATCCGAAATCCCTTTGCCCTGAGATTGTTTACCACCTCAATGAGACGGTCCGCATTATCGGAATAAGCGCTTTCCGTGATCTCAAGCAGCATTTCCTTTGTGGTAAGGCCGTTCTTTTCCAGGATGCCGAATAAAATCTCCTCAAGCCTGGGGTCATAGATATCGATCCTTGACACGTTGACGGAAACAGGCACTGTGATCTTGTATTGTTCCTTCCAGGCTGCTATCTGCGCTCCCGCTTCCTCCCATACGAACCGGTCAAGCTTCTGTACAAGGCCGTTGCCCTCGAAAAGGGGGATAAAACTGCCGGGGCTTATCATGCCAAGCTCCGGATGCTTCCATCGGATAAGCGCCTCTGCACTGCGAAGCACCGGTCTGTCCCCCAGGACACCGTACTTAGGCTGGTAAAATACGACAAAATCATGATTTGCGATGGAGGCGTCCATATCACTTATCAGTCTGGCCTGGTGCAGCTGTCTGTCGTTGAGTTCCCTGTCATAATACGCCAGAGTCCTTGTGTAGTCCCGTCTCATGCCGTCACAGGCAAGCTTTGCGTGATCGAACCACTGCTCCACGGCTTCGCTCATGTCAACGTTCTTATTTATCCCGATACGGATCCTTATCTTGGCTTCCAGGAAGGAGCAGGAATTAATCTCCTTTTCTATCCTCCCGACAAGATCGTCATAGTCCTCCTTTGCGGGATGATAGATATAAAAGGTATCCGCAACACTGCGGCATGCGATACCGGTCCCATCTCCCAGCTCTGCGGATATGATATCGGCCGCCTTTTTCAGGATCTCGTCACCGCCGCTCCTGCCGTAGATCTCATTGATCAGATGGAAATTCTCTATATCCATGGCGATGGCATCCATGGGATCGCTGTTGTACTGCCCGATCTGTCTTATATACTCAAAGAAGAAATCGTTGGAATAAAGACCAGTAAGAGTATCCCTCTCGGTAGTATCTATCAGGTTCTTTTTCTCGTACAGATCAATGATCCTTTCACACCTTGCCAGGATCACCTCGGGAAGGTTATAGGGCTTTTTGATAAAGTCATCGGCTCCTGAGCGGATGCTGGAAGCCTCCGCATCCTCATCCTGTGTCAGGACTATGATGGGAATGCTTGAAAGTCTGGGATCCGATCTGCATATATTAAGCACCTCGTCACCGCTCATGACGGGCATCATAAGATCCAGAAGGATCAGAGAAAAGCTTTCCTCGGTACCGCGCAGTAAGTCAAGAGCCTCCTGACCGTTTGACGCATATGAGACCTCATATCCGTCACAAAGCATGTTACCTAAGATCTCCCTGTTGATCATCTCATCGTCCACCACAAGGATCCTTCTCTTGATAAGCCCTTTATTCAGTGTGTTCTTCAACTCTATCCCCCTGATGTTTTATTTATCCTGCCGCTTTCCTGCGATCACGAATCCTGCGCAGGGCCCCTCTACGCTAGTGCAGACCCGATGTCCACCGGACATCGTGCACCCCGGTTCATGCTCGTGCAGGGTTGTGCCCAAAGTTCTTTTCACCACCACAAGCAAGCTTGTGTGGTGACAATTACTCTTGGCGCTTTGATCATATTATACCACAGTCACCGGAATACTATGATTCGATCACGCCTCATACATAGATCCTCATACATAGATCCTCATGCATAGAGCGGCATACATAGAGTGTCCCGGATCTCGGAACGGGTCAGTCCAGTACACTGTAGAATGAATCGATATTCTCTTCGGGAAGCGATACGGGATCCCAGCCGTAGTCCTGATATGCTGTGATATCCAGGTTATTTGCCGCAACGTAATTGGCTATTATCTGAGCCCTGGTCTCTTCCCTCAGTTTTTCATCCTCGCCATCCTTCATAAATGCATCATATTCTTTTCCGAATATCTTTTTTGCGCTTTCGGTAAAGCCCGAGCCGTCTTCCACTACCTCCATGGATGTTACCTCATAACCCTCATCAGTGGTCTTTACATGTATGCATCCGGGATATGAGCCGCCGGAAGCACATTCCAGGGTGTTACCGTTCTTATCATAGTTGAATATCCAGAAATTACCGTATACGCGGATATCCGATCTGTCCGACTCGTCCTCAGATACTATAACGGGACAGGGTATGGTGACATCGGCAGCAGGATAGTTCTTTGCATATTCATCGATCAGGTAGTCATACAGAACCGTATAGAAAAGCTCCGGCCCCGGATACTCGTA
>CAMOIV010000131.1 GCA_946616305.1 uncultured Lachnospiraceae bacterium
GGCAAGGGTGTGAAGGCAGAACCCCTCATCAAGTTTGAGGGCGTGGGCAAGATATACCGCACCGGCCAGATCGTCTATGAGGCGCTTCACGATGTCAATCTGGAGGTCATGGAGGGAGAACTGGTAGTTATCCTGGGACCCAGTGGAGCAGGTAAGAGTACGCTTCTGAACCTTCTGGGCGGGCTGGACGGCGCGACCAGCGGCAGGATCCTTTTCGGAGGAGAGGATATCACTGCCTTTGATGACAAGAGACTCGGACAGTTCAGGGCGGTGGATGTAGGTATCGTATTCCAGTTCTATAATCTGGTCCCGACCCTTACGGCATATGAGAATGTAGACCTCATGCAGGACCTGGGCCTTAAGATCATGGATCCCATAAAGGCTTTGGAGATGGTGGGACTTGCAGACAGGAAGGATAACTTCCCCTCACAGCTTTCCGGAGGACAGCAGCAGCGTATATCCATAGCAAGAGCTATCGCCAAGATGCCCAGGCTCCTCCTCTGCGATGAGCCTACGGGTGCTTTGGATACCAATACAGGTAAGGAAGTCCTTAAGATCCTGCAGGATCAGAGCAGGGTACATCATAAAACGGTGGTAATGGTAACACATAATGCGCTTTTCGCGGATATCGCGGATAAGGTGGTAATGGTCAAGAACGGAACCGTAGTGGAAGTTATCACAAACGAAGATCCGAAGGATGCCGAGGAGCTGAACTGGTAATGACAAAGAATCTCAGGAAAAAACTCCTCAGAGATCTGAGAACAAATATGATACAGTTCCTTGCCATATTTGTCATGTGTTTCCTTGCCATGTTCATCATGGAGACCTTTGATGCGGATCTTACGGGTGTGGGAAATGCCACTGACGAGTACTACAAGGAGACTAATTTTGCAGACCTTGTGATGGGCTCCGAGGGCTTCACCACGGAGGACCTTATAACCGTCAGATCCGTTCCCGGTGTGAAGAATGCGGAACGCCGCTCCACTGCCATAGGCAGGGTCAGACTGTTCGGACTTGAGAAAAAACTGGAATTCAATTTCATAGATGAAAACGATATATCCCGGATGCTCATGATGGAGGGTGAGCCCTACGAGACCGGCATGAGCGGTATCTGGATCGACAGGAATTTTGCAAAAAGACAGGGCATACAGGTTGGAGATTCCCTGCAGCTTACACTGGACGGAGTACAGTTCAGTGAGCAGGTAAGAGGCATCATGGACCAGCCGGAGCATATGTATTTCATGATAGACGATACATATACGGAGCCTGATTACGGAGCCTACGGCTTTGCTTTCCTTGATTCCGGTGAATACCCCGGAGAGACTCTTGTCTACGACCGGATATTTGTGGATCTGAAGGGTGTTGAAGAGCAGTTCTTCATCACCGATGAAGACAAGGCGCTGATAGATGCGGTAAAGATGGAGATCAGTGATAGCATCTCCAAGACAAGCCTCAGCTTCATCCCCAAGCAGAAGGAGCCTGGATTTAATTCCGTAGATGTGGATATGGAGGGTGATGCGACTCTTTGTACTGTATTTCCGACCCTTTTCATCGTTATAGCCATGCTGGGTATCATGACCACTATGACAAGACTTGTGGGCAAGCAGAGGACCATCATAGGTACCCTGAAGGCTCTTGGATTCTCCAGTCCCACTGTTATGGTGCACTACGTGTCATATTCCGTAGTTGTGGCACTCATCGGAGCCATAACCGGAGCCATCGGAGGCTGGTGGACTCTGGGTAAATACATACACAGCCTCATGAATTTTTATTATTCCAATCCCTATGACAGGATGGAACTGTCAGGCAGGATAATAATCGTCATAGTACTTATGGCTGTTATGGCAGGCATGACCAATTATCTGGCCTGCAGAAAGCTTCTGGTACAGAGAGCATCCGATATATTGAGACCGGAACCTCCCGCAGTTATGGGCGCGGGATCCATAGAGAAAACCTTCATCTGGAAGCAGCTGGCTTTTGCCACCAGATGGAATCTGAGGGATATAAACCGAAACCGTATGCGTACCGTAGGCGGTATCATGGGCGTGACCTTTTGTACCATGCTTTTATTCACCTCCTTTGGGGCAAATGAGCTCACTAAATTCAACGAGGATTGGGAATACAACGAGCTGACACCGGCTGCCTATACCGTAGGCTTTGCAGATGGGACGAGCTATGGTACCGTATATGATTATGCCATGCAGTATCACGGACAGATGGTAGAGAACAGGGAGGCTGAGGTATACGGGAAGGCTGCCTCGACACTGTACAACGTTTCCATAGCGGATGAAGGGAATCTCTATCACTTTGAGAACGATGAGGGGGAATACGTGCATCTCCCCGATCATGGCATTGCCGTGAGCCGGAAGGCTGCCAATCTCCTGGGTGTTGATGTGAATGATATGATAAGCTTCAGATTCTCCGGTGAACCTGCTGTATATGAAGGCCGTATCGCTCTCATATATAAGTCTCCGGTGACCCAGGGACTCGCTATGAACAGGTCATATTTCGAGAGCATTAGAGGAGAGTTTAAGCCGAACCTTATGTACACGGATATGACCGTGCCCACAACATATGTGACCGAAAGACAGGAAATAGCCAGTGTATTTTCCAAGGAGGCATTTATCAAGTCTTTAAGGGCAAGAAAGGCTTCCATGTCCGCCGAGGTCATGTATATCACGCTTATAGCGGTTATAATCGGTATCGTTGTCATGTATAATCTGGGTGTCATGTCCTTTACCGAGAAGACCAGGGAGCTGGCAACACTTAAGGTGCTTGGATTCCCGACGGGTAAGATACGATGGATACTCCAGCAGCAGAATATCATCGTAACCGGTATAGGCACCATAGCCGGACTCTATGCCGGGTCGAAGACGCTGGTATTCATGATGGGACAGATAGACGTGGACTCTGATTTCATGTATGCGAAGCTGACTATCTTTCCCTATTTGATGGCATTTATGGTATCATTTGTACTGTCATTGGCTGTAAATGGGATAATATCCCGTAAAGTAAAAGATATAAATATGGTAGAAGCGTTGAAAGGAGTAGAGTAAGTGAAGAAATTCATCAAGCCTGCGATCATTATCATACTGGTGCTGGGGGCCTTGGGAGCCGGAGCATATTACTATCTAAGCCCTGACACTGTGGAGGTTGTAGTAGCCGATAAGGGTGTTGTATCACCTATCCTGTCAGGTGTCGGTAAGATAGAAGGAGACAGGAAGGTAACGGTATATTCCGACGTGGCGGGAGTCATAGCCGACAGATATGTAGAGAACGGGGAGAGGGTCAAAGCCGGAGATCTGCTCTTGGGATATGTAGGCGAGAATCAGCAGAACACCGTGGACATGGCCGCTACCGATGTGGTGTACAGTGAGAAGATACTGGGAGCTGCCTCTGACAACAGGGCGAAATACCAGAAGAAGTACAGCGATGCACTGAAGCAGATCGAGCAGTGCAAGAGTGTATATGCTCTGCTGGAAGTCAATATCATGGCTTTGAACATAAACGATCAGGCGAAGAATTATCAGATAAAAGAGCAGCAGAAGGCCTACCAGAACGACATATATAAGATGCAGGCTGAGATCTCCGATAAGCAGGCGGATCTGGCCAAGATAGAGGTTGAGCTCAAGGCAATGGAGCTCAAGTCGGAGGATAACGACGAGAAGATAGACGAGCTGAAGGAAAGCTCACAGCATAAGCAGGATGAGATAAAGAAGTTGAACGACGGTATCAGTGATGCTCAGAGAGCAAGCCTGTGCCTGCCTCAGGAGGGGATGGATCCCGAGACTTATAAGCAGTATACGGTTTATCAGAATAATCTTGAGACGGTCACCAGGATGTGGTCCGAGGCAAGAAGTGACAGGGACACTGCACAGTCCATGATCACGGCCTATCAGGAAATATATGCGGACGAGCAGACTGTGGAGCGTAACAAGCTGTCACTCAGCCAGGCCGAGAAGGAACTCCAGAGAGCAAAGGATGGCACCGTAGCTCCCGCAGACGGTATCATCACCAACTGTCTTGTGGGCTCCGGAGCGTATGTGGAAAGAGGAGTTCCCATATTTGAGATGCAGTCCGATGACAGCTACAAGGTCAAGATGATGGTCTCAAAATACGATATAGCCTCGGTCCGTGAGGGACAGAAGGCTGATATCAGGATAGGTAACCAGACCTATGAAGGGACGGTTGCCAAGATAAATCAGTCAGCTGAGAACGACGCCTCCGGAAAATCAAAGGCAAGCATCGAGATAAACGTAGATACCGATGACGATCTCATAGTCGGACTGGATGCCGATGTCACTCTGGCACTTGAGGGTGCCATGGGAGTCCTCAGGGTTCCCACGGAGTGCATATATACTGATGATGACGGCTCCTTCGTATATGTCATAGACAACGGAGCGGTTGCAAAGAAGTATGTCACCGTCGGAGTAAAGGACAGCGAGTATTCCCAGGTTGACGGCCTTGTTGAGGGAACACATGT
>CAMOIV010000132.1 GCA_946616305.1 uncultured Lachnospiraceae bacterium
TTATCATCATCTTGGACAGCATGCAGCGTACCTTTTCGCCTCCGGATAATACGCGTACCTTTTTCACACCATCCTCACCCGGAAAGAGCATGCGTCCCAGGAAACCTCTTACATAGGTCACATCCTTCTCGGGAGAATAACCCATGAGCCACTCCGTAATGGTGTAGTCATTATCGAATTCGCTTGTATTGTCCTTTGGGAAATAAGCCCATTTTGTGGTGACACCCCACTTGTAAGAGCCGGAATCGGGCTCCTCCTCACCTGTCAGTATCTTCATCAGCATGGTAATAGCCTGCTCATTGCTTCCCACCAGAGCTACCTTGTCATTCCTTCTTAAGGTGAAGGTGAGATTATCAAGGACTATCTTACCGTCCTGGTATTTGGTGAGGTTCTCCACAGCCAGTACCTCATTGCCTATTTCTCTGTCGGGACGGAAATCCACGTAGGGATACTTTCTGGAAGATGGCTTTATGGTATCCAGCTCGATCTTTTCCAGGGCTCTCTTTCTTGAGGTAGCCTGTTTGGATTTGGATGCGTTTGCTGAGAATCTTGAAATAAACTCCTGCAGCTCCTTGATCTTTTCTTCCTTCTTCTTATTGGCTTCCTTCATCTGCTGTATGAGCAGCTGGGAGGATTCGTACCAGAAGTCGTAATTGCCTGAGAAAAGAGTGATCTTTCCATAGTCGATATCCGCCGTATGAGTACATACCTTATTAAGGAAATATCTGTCATGGGATACGACTATGACAGTATTTGGAAAGTCTATGAGGAACTCCTCAAGCCACTCTATGGCGTCCAGATCCAGATGGTTGGTAGGCTCGTCAAGGAGGAGGATATCGGGATTACCAAAAAGGGCTCTGGCCAGCAGGACCTTTACCTTCTGGGGACCGGCAAGATCTCCCATGAGTGAATAATGGAGAGATGTATCTATACCGAGTCCGTTTAACAGTGATTCCGCATCGCTTTCGGCTTCATATCCGTTCATCTCGGCAAATTCGCTTTCAAGCTCGGCTGCCCGCATGCCATCCTCGTCTGAAAAATCAGGCTTTGCATATATGGCATCCTTTTCGGCCTTGATATCATAAAGCCTCTGATTGCCCTGGATCACCGTGTCCAGTACTGTCTGTGAGTCGTATTTGAAGTGATCCTGCTCCAGGACCGATATCCTCTGTCCGGGGGTTACCTCTATATCCCCGTTGGTGGTCTCCAATTCTCCGGAAAGGATCTTAAGGAAGGTTGATTTGCCTGCTCCGTTGGCACCGATGATGCCGTAACAGTTCCCCTCCGTGAATTTGATGTTGACTTCTTCAAAAAGTGCTTTCTTTCCGACTCTGTAGGTTACATTATTTGCTGCTATCATTTGTCTCCCCTTAAATCATGCTGTTTTTTCAAAATCCCATACATTATATCCCAGCATGCGCCTTTTGCAAAGGTGGGACACTTTTATGCTTGACATGTAAAGTGCTCTGATTTAATATAAACATGTTTATATAAACAGGTTTACATTAAATGCGTTCTTACACTGATAAGGAGGACAGGCATGATACTGGCAGTGAACACCACCTCGGATACATCTGTTACCGAGGAGATAAAGAAACATGCGGCAGATAGCGGCCTTGAGCTTGAAGTGATAGAGGCTGCAGGACTGCGCATCAGTCATTGTATAGGATGTAACTATTGCTGGCTTAAGACACCGGGAGAATGCTCTATCAAAGATGATTATGAGATCATCCTTAAGAAGATCATACATGCGGATCAGTTATGGGTGATCTCCGATACGGCATTGGGATTTCTTGATCATAAGGGGAAGAATATCTTTGACAGGATACTCCCCATAGCAACAATGTATCTGAAATTCGGCAAAGATCAGATGCGGCATGTTCGCCGCTATGACAATATAACCGATATAGGGATCATCTACCGCGGAGCGGCCGACAGCGAATATCTTGAAAGATGGAGCAAAAGAGCTGCACTGAACTTTGACGGCAGATCCCTAGGCGTATTCGGAACCGATAGGATAAAGGAGGCGGTATCATGCATGTGCTGATGATCAACGGAAGTCCACGGGTAAAGAAATATAGCAACACCGATAAGATCCTGGATAAATTCATCGAAGGATTATGCGAGACGGGAACTACATACGAGCGATATGAAATCTCGGACAGAAAGCAGTGGGAGGATATACGCAAAGCGTATTATGACAATAACAATATTCTGATCGCCCTTCCTCTCTATGTGGAATGCATACCGGGGCTGCTCATGGAATTTCTTGAAACTCTCACACCCAAAGGCGACGGTACAAGGATCGCTTATATCCTGCAGAGCGGGTTTGCCGAGGGCATACAGCTTCGATGCGGAGAAGCCTATCTTGAAAAACTGACGGGTTATCTCGGATGCGAATATGCCGGAACTCTTGTAAAAGGTGATAACTTCAGTATAAGATTCTTTGAAGGGGATATGAGGGATAAAGTCACAGGACCTTATACCGGTATGGGACGGGAGTATGCTGCAAATGCCGGATTCGGTACAAAGGAATGCAAGGCCTTTACCGGCTATGAGATATTTCCTGCACACATGCGGATCATACTCGGGATAGTCTTTCGAACCGTCGGCAGGGTCATGTTTACAAAAATATCCCGCAGCTGGGGCTGTACCAGGCCTCTCGACTACAGACCTTATCAGTAAAGTAAGAAGAATATCCCGCAACCGGGGCTGTACCGGGCCTCTCGATCACAGATCGCATCAGTAAAAGGAAGAAGATCATGGGAAGAAAAACCAGGATAACCAGAGAAATGATATTGGAGGCGGCATACGAGCTGCTTGATGAGTCCGGGATAGGCGCTGTGGCGATCAAGTCCATCGCCCTGAAGCTTGGGTGCTCCACCCAGCCTGTTTCATGGCATTTCGGCAGCATGACAGAACTGAAAAAGGAACTGTTCAAATATGCTGCCATGAAACTGTATGGACCATTGGATGATGCGATGAGGGGTAAGGAGGCTATAGAGGCATTTTTCATCTCCGGAAAGCATTACCTGTCATGTGCATGCGATCATCCCAATGTGTTCAGGTTCGTCAATGTGGACGATACGACCAAGACCGTTGGTGAACATATATACAGCGAAAAAAGCATATTTGACTTACAATTTGACGAGGATGCTTTCAGGATGCTCACATCACAGTATGACGTTTCTGCGGAAGAGATCGGAAAAGCCGTCAGAGACACGGTCATCTATACCCACGGCCTGGCAGTCATGATGATGTTTGACAGTTACAGACTGCCAAAGGATGAAGCTGTCCGTATGATGCATGATGTAGGTATGAAGATGCTTAAGAGCATAGGAGTCAACGCTGACGGCTTCCCGGCATAATCTTGACGCACATCATTGCTGCGATTAGAATAAATCTGTTTGAGCAGATGGCAGATTTTTTCCATAAGAGGTGATGATAATGAGCCGTGCGGACGTGATCTTTAAGGAGATGTGCGAAGATATCCTGGAGCGTGGTACAAGTAACGAGGGAGAAGAGGTGAGGCCTCACTGGGAGGACGGAACACCGGCCTATACCATGGCCAGATTCGGCGTGGTAAACAGGTATGACCTCAGGGAGGAGTTTCCGGCCCTGACCTTCAGGAAGGTGGCTTTCAAAACCTGTATAGATGAGCTTTTGTGGATATGGCAGAAACAGTCTGCGAACATACATGATCTGAAAGGCCACATATGGGATTCATGGGCTGATGAGTCCGGATCCATAGGCAAGGCATACGGGTATCAGCAGGCTAAGCGCTATTATTATAAGGATGTGAATAAAGAAGGCCTCGTGTCAGCCTTTGGCGGGGAAACAGGCAAAAACGGACATGTATACGCAGTGGCTGAAGATCAGGGTTATCTTATGACCCAGCTTGATAAGGCCATCTATGATCTTAAGAATACGCCTTTCTCAAGAAGGGTTATCGTGACGATGTGGAATCCTTCGGAGCAGTATGAGATGCATCTGGCTCCCTGTGCATATGAGATGACCTTTATGGTCACAAGAGACGACAAGGACGGCAGTCTGATACTTAACGGTATACTTAACCAGAGATCCAACGATCTTCTGGCTGCAGGTAACTGGAACGTGGTTCAGTATTCGGTCCTTATCCATATGCTTGCCATGGTCTGCGGCATGAAGGCAGGAGAGCTGGTCCATGTTATAGGTAATGCTCATATCTATGACAGACATATGGACATAGTAAGGCAGCTTATACAGCGGGAACAGTATCAGGCTCCCGTATTCAATATCCTGAGGGATGTAGAGGATTTTTACGACTTCACTGTGGATGATTTTGAACTTAAGGATTATATGTACGGGGAGCAGATACTGAATATACCCGTTGCGATCTGATGACTTCTTACAGCATGGCTGCAAGAAGTCATGCTTTGTTGTGGATATTGTTTTTTAGCTCGACGGAAGAAGAT
>CAMOIV010000133.1 GCA_946616305.1 uncultured Lachnospiraceae bacterium
GGCATCATGACATCCAGTATCACAAGGGATATGTTCTGATCATCGAAGAACAGATCTACGGCCTTCTCGCCGTTCTCAGCCTCCACCACCTCATAGTCCTTCTTTTTAAGGAAGTCTCCCACCAGCTTCCTCATCCTCGCCTCATCATCGGCGATAAGTATCTTAATTCTGTCCATTCAGCGCTTCCTCTTTTTCTCTAAGCTCCTGTTCTCTCACTTCCAGTGACTCTTCCCAGTCGGCGTACTGATTCTCAAGTACATTCTTATAATTGATCATATTGGGAGTGTCCGATGTCATGGCTATTATAAACATGGCTATCACCAGTATGGCGGAAATAACCGCACAGGCAGTGGCTATCACGTATTTGTGCCTGATCTCCTTTATCTCCTCCGAAAGATTGGTAGTGACTCTTGGCCTCTCGGCTGCCCTCACCTCATTGATGGCCCTCTGGGTGAACAAAGTCCCTGTTTCTATGGGTCTCACCCTGTCAGGATCGATACCGGCCCTGTCGATGAGGAACTCTCTGGTACGCATAAGGAAATCAATACCTACAGGCGTTACGAAAAGACCGTTCTCGATCATCTTGTCATAGATGGCAAGGATCTCCTCCGGATTGTCGGGGTTCATCCTGTTCTGGATGTACTTCATCTTCTTATACTCTTCCTCCGCCGTTTTGGCATCGGCAGTAGTAGAGAATCTGAATCCCCCCACATTAAGCAGGTCGTCCTTGATCTTCTCGGCCTTATCATATGTCTGCTGCCCCGCACCTCTTGGCGCTGCATCGCCCCGGGCTGTATCACCAGAGGCTGCGCCCTGCGCTGTCTGTGATGCCTGCCCTTCGTTGCCGGGTGCTGCCTGTACTGTCTGTTCTGTTGTACCCAAAGCTTCCTGCTCAGTTTTTTCCTGTACTTCCAAAGCCGCCTCTGTCACTTCCTTCCAGATGGTCTGTCTCGTCAAATTCAACTGCGGGCTGATGCTCGAATATCCTGAACTGACATATCCTGTCATTCACGTGTATCTCGGTATCCCTCATGGCATATGCCGGCATGAACCACTGATCGTTATCTCCCGAATATGATTCATCCACTATACCGCAGGAATTGGTCTGTATTATGCCGAAGTTCTTGAATGTACT
Organism: uncultured Lachnospiraceae bacterium; assembly: GCA_946616305.1. Classification (GTDB taxonomy): domain Bacteria; phylum Bacillota; class Clostridia; order Lachnospirales; family Lachnospiraceae; genus NK4A144. Next base: position 1,136 of record CAMOIV010000133.1, read on the forward strand.
GGATCTGGGAACGATATGGGCTTCATATCCTTCCGGCAGCTGCATGGCTACACCCAGAGGGATAAGCTTGAACTCTCCCTGTTTTAACGTGATGTCCTCCGCCGCTCTCAGATCTATCCAATCGCTCTTGCCGTCTATATATCTGAGTTTTTCGATCTTATCGGAAAAATACTTTATCCTGATGTTCATGATATCTCCTTTTGCTTAGTCCAACTCTCGGCGCGGTATGCATTTATCCCGCGCAAGGATCTGATGATGATCCTGTTAGTACTTATTCCACACCTGCACAGGATGACGATCCTGTTTGTATATTATACCTCAGTGGAATCCGTTTTTCATTATACGATTGTGTATGCCTATCCTACTGTCCAACTGTCCGGTGTCCGGCCGTCCCGCATCAGAAATACTGACACGCAGAATATATGTATTATATAATGGATCCTGCATAACAGTGAGGTTTTATCCATATACTATATGACGGGATCCAAGGATATTTGACAGGATCCAAAAACATGTGACAGGATCCAATGATATGGCGGGATCATAACTACGATAAGGAGCGATACAAAGAAAGATGTCCACAGAAGAACACGATTATCTTATCTATCCCCTCAGTTTTCCCACATACAAATGGTTTGGGCCCATACTTACCGGCGTGCTGACGGTTTTATTCTATGAGGTTGCAAGAGGGATCATCAATTATGTGATATATCGATCCGGCGAGGCAGGCGCCGCACTTGGCCATGCTTTCGGTGCAGGAGCCTCGCTTAGTCAGTCTTTCGATGCGGGAGCCGCTCTTAGTCGGTTTTTCGGTTCAGGAGCAGTTCCTGATCAACCTGTCAGCGGATACTACTCCCTGATCGACAGCATGGATCCGGTTGTATTGATCTACACTGCCCTTCCGGCCGCCATGCTTACATTTTCACTCTTTCTCGCTTCAATGATAGTAAAAGACCGCCCCTTCTCCTCGTATTCATCGGTAAGAGGAGGCTTTGATCTCAGGATGTTCCTGATAGATCTGGCATGGACACTTCCTGTCTTTATTCCCTTTTTTCTCATAACCGTCATTGTAAAACAGCATGACATGGTAAACCATCTTTCTCCATCGTCCCTTTGTATCATCCTGCTGCTCATACCTTTGCAGTGCATCGGAGAAGAGTATATATACAGGGGCTTACTGGCCCAGACTGTTGCCTCATGGTCCCTGAACCCAAGGCTTGGGATCCTGGTATCCTCTGCCCTTTTTGCACTGGTTCATCCCTATGATCTTACAGGTACTATCCAGATCTTCGCCTGTGGCGCGATCCTGGCTTATCTTGCCCGCAAAACCGGAGGGCTTGAGGCATCATGCGCCCTGCATATTGCGAATAATATCTGCGCCTTCATCCTGGCAGGCTTGAGGGTAAAGCCCATAAGCAGCAATATAACCCTGCCCGAATGTATCATCGGAACAGGGTTATACTTCACATGTGCATGTATGATATTGTCTGCTTTGAGATTAAGAAAAAGCAAGTCTTAAGCTTTACAGCATGGGACGTACTCTTTTTGATATGACAAATGCCAGTGCCATCTTGAGAAGATCCGGGAGCAGAAAGGGGATAACACACCATGACAGCACCGTCATCACCCCTACAGCCCCTGTATCTCTCATATAGACATACATGAACCATGCTGTTCCGAAGGCATAGCAGACAGCAAGCCCGATAACAAGGGCGAAGATCGTCACTACCGTCTTCTCACCCATGATCTTCGTGATCAGCATATATATAAGTCCCATGAGAATAAAACCAAGGATGTATCCGCCTGTATTACCAAGCAGTGCTCCTATGCCTCCTTTGAATCCCGCAAACACAGGCAGTCCCACGGCGCCAAGCAGCACATATATGACGGTGGCTATAGTCCCTCTCCTTCCGCCCAGAGCAAGCAGCACAAAGAAAACTGCAAAGGTCTGGAGTGTAAAGGGAACGGTAGTTGGGATGCTTATCCATGAGCATACAGCTATCAAAGCTGCGCTGATAGCGATATAGACCATATCAAGGGTCTTTATCCCCCCTGCCTTATCGACTGTCTTACCGACTGTCTTATCAACTGTCTTATTAACCGTTTCATTAACTGCTTTTACGTTATCCATGATACTCCTCCTCAATGGTCCTGTGGATCATGCATGCACCTTTGGATCATGCGTGATCCCTTAAATCCTTTGAGACTCTATCAGATAAGAAGGTCGTTGTCAACCCATTTATTATAACCGGGTGACAATAGGTCTCATGTTTGACGATAAATTGTTTTCTATCTACAATACTGTTACTGATCTGAATACCAAACAATGATACAGGAAACTCTATAGATTCAGTTTTGACCATACAGTGAATAACCGTTCCGGATTGAAAACAGAAAAGAGGTGATCGAGTGAATACTGCAGTTTTGACCGGTATCATGATTCCCTTTGCGGGAACTGCCTTTGGATCTGCCTGTGTTTTTTTCATGAAAAAGAAATTAAGTACCGGCGTTCAGAGAGCCCTTACCGGATTTGCCGGCGGCGTAATGGTAGCCGCTTCCATCTGGAGTCTTATAATACCTGCCATGGAACAGACCGAGGGGCTTGGCAGTTTAAGCTTTCTCCCCGCCTGTGCAGGTTTCTGGCTGGGTATTCTGTTTCTGCTGTTGTTGGATTCGGTGATACCCCATTTGCACATGAACGCTGATAAGGCTGAAGGTCCCAGAGCAAATCTTAAAAAGACCACCATGATGGTACTTGCCGTTACCCTTCACAATATACCTGAAGGTATGGCTGTAGGTGTGGTATATGCGGGATTTGTTTCGGGGAATGCTGCTATCACTGCGGGCGGCGCCCTGGCTTTGGCCATCGGTATAGCCATCCAGAACTTTCCGGAGGGTGCCATCATATCCATGCCCCTTCACGCTGAAGGCAAGAGTAAATGGAGAGCCTTTGCAGACGGTGTCCTCTCCGGTGCCGTAGAGCCTTTGGGAGCAGCTCTGACTGTTGTTGCCGCAGGATTCTTTATTCCTGCCATGCCCTATCTTCTGAGCTTTGCAGCCGGTGCCATGATGTACGTGGTTGTAGAGGAGCTGATACCCGAGATGTCCGAAGGTGAACACTCGAATATAGGAGTGATCATGTTCGCTGCCGGTTTCACACTTATGATGGCTCTGGATGTAGCGCTTGGATAAGGGTAAAATCTTTCATATTATATTGCATGGAATAATATTATTATTTACATCTAGCGGAAATGGTTTTGCAGCCATGCATATTATCCCGCCTTCACCGATTTTTAATGAACTCTTTT
>CAMOIV010000134.1 GCA_946616305.1 uncultured Lachnospiraceae bacterium
TTATTTCACTTTAAAGAATTCCGTCTCTTTGATGATGATCCTGTCTCCGCCTGTCTTTCTGACGGCATAGGCATATGTACCGGCTTCCACCGGGAAATCTATCTCAAGACTGTCCTTATCGGGATCCAGTTCGTACGATGTCAGGATGTCCGTTCCGCTGTACAGATCAAGAGAGGCCTCGGCATCCTTAAGCTCATAATGGAATACCATGCGGAATCTGTCCTTGCCCTCATTCTCTATGGGAGCACTGAGCAGCACCACCTCATCGGCATCTGCCGTAAGGTAGCCTCTGCCGTCAAGCTCTCCCAAAACAGTCTGGGTATAAGGAGCGGTAGGCAGATCGATGGAATGATCCCAGAATGGGAATCCGGTCAATCCGTCGAAGGGACAGTTATCGGACACATAGAAATTCAGATCCTCAAACTGAGCTGTCTTTTCATAGTTGTCCTTTACGTACCCGGGACAAAGATTAAAGTTTTCCTCGCTGGCAACTATAAGATTCCTTGCAGTGAAGGCAGAACGGTCCAGCTCGGAATGGTAATAGATATGATTATGGATGGTGCCGTTCTCCGTCTCATAGGTCTCAGTCACCTTATCCAAAGCTCTCATCCTTATCTTTTCGGCAAAATCAGTATCATTTATGGTGAATACCGTATCTATGTCATTTTCATCCATGTAGCCTATGATGGCTGTGATCTTATCCTGATTATGATCCTCATAATGGAAATAGCCTCTGAGACCGTCATAGCAGCTGAAAAGGTTCACGTATATGAGGAAAAGGGCAAGAAGTGCCGGTGCCAGCTTGGGCAGGATGGTCACCTTGTCATCCTTCAGAAGATGCTGGACATTGGCACATGCACATATCATCAAGGGTATGACACCTATGATGTGATATCTCGGAGCCGAATATGTCAGCAGTGAGATCAGTATGAAATTCCAGAGGAATATGGAGAAAAGGCTGCTTGAGATGAGCTCTGAGGCGTACTCTCCCTCCATCTCTTCCTTGTGTCCGGTTATGACCTTGTTATACATACGGAGACAGAAGAACCTGCCTATGGAGAGCATGCCGAAAAGCAATACTATGATGGCGATAAGGAATCTGAGCATTCCCGCGATACCCTCTATATCAAAGGGAGTTCTGCCATAGGGAGCGAACAGGGAATGAAAGACCTTCAGTACCTCTACAAGAGTATTCAGATGATCAGGTATGATATCATCGATGGATTTGACGTTATAGCTGTATGCATATATGCCGAAATGATGTCCTATCTTCATGCATACAACTGTCACTATGGAGGAGCCCGCCATGAGAAGTCCCCATCTTAAGTATCTCTTCTTTGCCACGCCGCAGATCATGCATACGGCAAGGCAGACAAATATGGGGAGCATACCGCATACCAGGACGTAGGTCCCGCTGGCAAGTCCGGTAAAGATGACCAGCAAACCGTACAGCACCGAGAATATGATATCGGAAACCTTCCATTTGTCGTTGAAATCACTGCACAGTATGATCAAAAGCAGAAGCGGCGCCAGAACCTTATAGATGTAATACCCTGCTGCGAAGAAAAGCATGTTGGTATACTCCAGCATACCGAATTCATATGCCGTGAATATCATCCCCATGGCTGAGAGCCTGTATGCCGCCTTAAGCTTCATGAAGTCCATAAGTCTCCACAGCACCCATGCATAGAGCAAAGTATTGATGATGCCTGCCAGAGTGTATCCCAAGTATACATTCCCTGTGAGCATGTATATCGGCAGAGCTATGAGAGATGATTCGTCCATCTCTCCCTGACTCATGTAGTCGAAATCCTTCAGGAACAGGGTGTGATGGTCTCCCATCTCGATCACATGTCTTATGACCTTTGCAAAATCATGATCAAAGGAATCCTGCAGATGAAAGATACTGTAATAAAAAAGCAGCAGTATCTCCAGCACAACTGCAGAGCCTATGAGGATATCCCCCCAGTGCTCCTTTATAAAATCACGGCTAAATACCTGTTTAAGCTTAAGTTTCATTCTCTACCGTCCCAGCAATAAGTACACAGTTTATCCTTGTCTATACCGCAGGCCTCCAGCATGTCATCAAGTCTGTTATAGGCAAGGGAAGTAAATCCCAGCTGACGTCTGATCTCCTCGGTCATCTTCTTGTATCTGTCGGAATCGGGATTTGTATAATCATCCAGCACGGCCCTCTCTACCTCCTGGCCTTCTTCCTTGTTGACCACCCTTCTGGCTATAAGCTCAAGCTCCGAAGTAGATCTGGAGAAGTTAAGATATTTGCAGCTGTACATGATGGGCGGGCAGGCAGGTCTCACGTGGACCTCCTTTGCTCCCGAATTATAGAGGAACTGGGTAGTCTCCCTGAGCTGAGTGCCTCTTACTATGGAATCGTCTATAAGGAGAAGCCTGTTACCGTCTATAAGCTCATGAACGGGTATCAGCTTCATCCTGGCTATCATGTCACGTCTGGACTGGATGGTCGGCATAAAAGATCTGGGCCAGGTGGGAGTGTATTTTATAAATGGCCTTGAAAAGGGTATGCCGGATTCATTGGCATAGCCCACTGCATGGGCGGTTCCCGAATCAGGCACTCCGGCCACTATATCCACATCTGCCTTTGTCATGCCGTCTCTTTTAGCCAGATAGCTTCCGCAGTTATATCTCATCTCCTCCACGGATACTCCCTCATAGCCTGATGACGGATAGCCGTAATATACCCACAGGAAGGTGCAGATCTTCATCTTGTCTCCGGGCTTGACCAGGGTTCTTACCTCCTCCGGAGTCATGATCACTATCTCTCCGGGGCCAAGTTCCTTGAAATCCCTGTAGCCAAGATTCAGATATGCGAACTTCTCAAAGGAAGCGCAGAATCCGTCATCCTTAACACCGATGGTAAGGGGCGTACGTCCCATCTTATCTCTGGCGCAGTAAACCCCCATGGGAGTCAGCAGCATCATGGTCATGGACCCGTCTATGGTATCCTGGGCATGTCTGATGCCGTCTATGATATTGTCCTTCTGATTTATGAGAGCTGCCACAAGCTCCGTAGCATTGATGGAGCCGCCGCTCATCTCAAGGAAATGAGTACCGGACTTTTCTATGACGGAATCGCTGAGTTCCTTGACGTTATTTATCTTACCTACAGTGGTTATGGCATAGGTTCCGTGGTGGGATCTGACTATCAGCGGTTGAGGTTCGAAATCCGATATGCATCCTATGCCCATATTACCGTGCATTTCATTGAAATCAGACTCGAATTTGGTACGGAAAGGCGAATTCTCTATGTTATGGATGGCCCGGTTAAAGCCATCCTTACTGTCATACACCGCCATGCCTGCTCTTCTGGTGCCCAGATGAGAATGGTAATCCGTACCGAAGTACAGATCAAAAACGCAATCATTTTTAGATGCAGCCGCAAAAAATCCGCCCATTTATTTCCTCCATTCCGATGTATCTATATGATGTCCGATATGCCGCCTATATCATATGGTGTATTCTGATATACGTAATAGTTCAGCCAGTTTGTATAGAGTATGTTCGCATGGCTGCGCCACAGCAGCATCGGCTTGTTTTCCGGGTCGTCATCAGGATAATAATTGATGGGAACGGATATATCCAGTCCCTTTTCCAGATCCCTCTTGTATTCCGACCCTAGAGTCAGCCTGTCATACTCGGGATGGCCGAATACGTACACCTGCCTGCCGTTCATGGCGGTGCAAAGGCAGACCCCTGCTTTATTATTCCCTTCAGCCAGGATCTTAAGTTCGGGGCAGTTGTGTATATCCTTTGCCCGAACCTCCGTATACCTTGAATGTGGAAAATAAAACAGATCGTCGAAGCCCCTGACGAGAGGATCCTTCCTGTTCTGAACCCTGTGCCTGTATACCCCGAAAAGCTTGGTGTCAAAAGTATGCTTCTGGAGTCCATAGTGATGATAGAGCGCCGCCTGCGCTCCCCAACAGAGATGAAGCGTCGAAGTGACATTGCTCTTGGTCCATTCAAATATGGATACCAGCTCATCCCAATAATCCACTTCCTCGTACTCGTACAGTTCTACAGGTGCGCCGGTGATTATCATACCGTCGTACTTCATTCCCTTTATCTCATCCCAGGTGGTATAGAACTGATTCAGATGATTTACTGAAGTATTCTTGGAAACATGGCTTTTGATAGCTATGAAAGTCACGTTGATCTGAAGAGGCGTATTGGACAGGGACCGAAGGAGCTGCAGCTCTGTGTCCTCCTTTATGGGCATCAGATTGAGTATGCATATCTCGAGCGGTCTGATGTCCTGATGACTGGAGCGCTCCGGCTCCATCGTAAATATATTCTCATTCTCAAGGATCTCCCGCGCCGGCAGGTCCTTCTGTACACAAATAGGCATTTCCGGTTCCCTTTACCACGTTAT
>CAMOIV010000135.1 GCA_946616305.1 uncultured Lachnospiraceae bacterium
GGAGAAGTACTCACTAAAAAGCATCGACTATGTTATAATCCTACATATAATAAGCAGAAGGGGATCAGCATGAAAAAAGCACTCATAACCGGCGCCTCAAGAGGCATAGGCCGCGCCATAGCCGAAAGGCTCAAGGATGAATACGAGCTCTATCTCATATGCCGTGAGAATATAGATATGATGAAAGACCTTCCCGGCCACCATTACGCCGGAGACGTAGGAAGATTTGATTTCGTGGCTGAAGTCTTTAAAGAGGTGGACAGCCTGGATCTTCTGGTCAATAATGCCGGGATCTCCTACTTCGGACTTGTGCAGGACATGACACATAATGACTGGGACGAGGTCCTCAGAACAGATCTTACTTCCATATTTAATACATCCCACCATGCCACGAACCTTATGATAAAAAATCATAGTGGCAGGATAATCAATATCTCATCGCAATGGGGAGTTTTCGGAGCCTCCTACGAGGCTGCGTATTCCGCTGCCAAGGGCGGCATGAACGCCTTTACCAAGGCTCTTGCCAAGGAGCTTGCACCCTCCGGCATAGCAGTCAATGCCCTGGCTCTGGGTGTCATCGATACGGATATGAACAGGCATCTTTCCGATGAGGATAAGAAGGCTCTCGTCGATCAGATACCCGCCGACAGGCTTGGAACCCCCGAGGAGGTTGCCGATGCCGTATATCACCTGTCCAAGATGCCCACGTATCTCACAGGTCAGATCATATCTATGGACGGAGGCTGGATCTGATATAGGTCTTCCTCTTTGTAAAGGTGCCGCAATCCACAGCATAACGGCCCTCTCCCAGATCATCAAATCCCATATCGGCATAGATGTGCTCCACCATGCCGTTCTTTTTGGTGGCAAGATACTCGCCCACCAGTTTTCTGATGCCCGCCTCCTTACATGAGGCGACGATATCATTGATGATGAATTCCTCCATCCCTCTCTTTAATACCCTGCAGCTCATAAACCAGGTATCTATGAAGCCCTCATCATCCTTTGTCTTCTTTATTATTACTGCCGATATCAGACCGTGATCGCCAAATCTGTCCTTAAGGGAATAATACCTTGTCAGGTATCCGTCGCTTTCTGCGATCCTTCTTATCTCATCCTCGGTATACCTTACGGTCCTCAGGTTGAACTGATTGGATCTTTGGGAAAGCTCCGCTATCCTTGGAAATCTGAACTCATCGAAGCTTGCGCATTCGGCCTCCATATCGAGGCTTTTCAGATAATCGTCTATGCTGGAGTACTTCTTCTGCTCACTCCTTCTTAAGGACTCCTCACGATACTGTCTGGTACGATCACTCCCCTCAGAGTAGGAGGCCACTTCAAAAAGGTTGAGGTCCGACAGGTAATTAAGCCATTCCGCCTTCTGTTCCGGAAGCTCCGGCACAGTGATATCCTCCGTCATCTCTCTTACAAGCTCTCTCTCGAAGGGATTGTCATCCAGGAAAACCATGCTGTCCATGCCTATATTGAGAGTTTCCTGAATGTATCTGATATTGGAGGCCTTATCCTCCCAGTTTGCAACAAATACTGCTATGTCATCCAGGCCGAGGATCATATCCGGATGCTCAAGGAAAGGCTCTTTTGCCGTTTCCTCGTCGTTCTTGGAGCACACTGCAAGTATGATCCCTCTCTTTTTAAGCTCCAGGAGATATCTTTGTATGTCACTGTATATCCTGCCGTCTCCCAGCTCTCCCAGCTCGATCCCCGACAGCAGATCATCGCCTATGACTCCGCCCCATATGGTATTGTCCAGATCGAAGATCACACATTTCTTTATCTGTCCCTTTATGGCAAGAGCGATATCGTAAACACCCTTCGCCACATAGGGAAGGGCTTCCGTGGATATGGCCATCCTTGCGTCGTAATAAAAACGCATATCGGTGAAGACATCCCTTCCGAGGATCCGCTCTATCCTGTCAAGATCCAGCAGGTATACACCCTCTCTCTTTGCAGCCTCACACATCATCAGATACTTAAGCTTCTCCAGCTGGAATTCGAAGGAATCCTCCTGTCTGTTTGCAAAATCGCCCATGACATGACCATTGATACCGTTCATACCGAACTGTATTATGGCAGAGGAGGTCCTCTCCTTTAAGGTATCCCAGTATCCTCTTATCCTGCCTGCATATTCCTCAGCAAAGCCCCTTCTCTTTGGCATCTCAAGTGCCGTGAAGCTTTCGTATGCCTTCTGAGGGGACATGTATATGATGACGATATCCCTTGCACTTTCATAGAGTCCGGAGTTCTCATCCAGTACCTCAGAATCGATCACGTCATATTCGCTTTCGTATACGTCTGCCCTGTAAGATAACATGGCACCGTATCCTTCTATGGCGGTTTTAAGGAATTGTGTTGCCGTATCGCCAAGCAGGGCAAAGCTTATATCCTTAAGCCCTGCCCTATCTCTTGCTTCCTTTGCACTTTTCTTTAAGCTTTTATAATCCGTCATTGAAAATAAACTACTTCCTCTGCCGGAGGATCCGTGATCTCCACCGATTCCGCATACAGAACGGGGATCTCACCCTCCTGCCTTACAACGCTCCCGATCTTTGCAGTTATGTAAACCGGTGTCTTCTCCTTCAGAAGCTTTGCATCCTTCCATTTACACAGGAGACCAACAAACTGGATATCGGCGGCACAGCAGGTCATGGCAAATCTTCCGGGTACGAAAACATCATCCTGCGATTTCTTGGGATGATACACTATACCCTTGAATCTTACCACCTTATCCCTGTATTTCTCCAAATTGTCAAATACATCGATATACCAGATGCCGAAATCATCGTCCTCCACGGATATCTCATCCGCATTGATATCATAGGGGAGTTCTTCCTTTATATTGTTATTGATGGTCCCGTCCTTCATCTCGAACACCACCTGGGCTCTCCTGTTGAGGGCATGTACGGTACGCTTAAAGCCCGCCAGGTCGTATTCCTCATCGCTTCTGTTAAATATGACCAGATCCGCATAGGTGAACTGTCTTGTCATCATCTGCTTCATGTTCGCCAGATAATCCTGATATGTGGAAGCATCGATGGTACAGATGCCCTCAGCCAGCATCCAATGTCTTGGCAGAGCCTCCATAAGCTTATCCACGTCCCAGGTTCCGTTATATTCCACCATGACCCTGTCGGGATCAAGCTCTATATCCAATGCCGTGAGGTTATCAAAGGTCACGTCCTCTTCGTTCTCTATGGTCCTGACCGTGAACTTATTCTCAAGGAGAGCGTCCTCATCCACCTCTTCCACTCCCTCTTCGCAGAGAAGATAAAGAGTCTTCTGGCCGTCCTTAAACTGACCCTCCTTCATGGTCTCCATGACGAAGCTGGTCTTTCCGCTCTCTATGAATCCTGTAAGAAGATATAACGGTATCTCCTTTTTCTTTCCAAACATCTTCGCTCTCCCTGCCTTATATTCCGAAAAGCTCCGCTACCTCATGCTCCTTAAGTCCGGAGCCTATGACACAAAGCCTTCCCGTATAATCCGGGCTGCTGTTCCTTATCTCGTATTCTCCCGGAGTAAGGTCGAACTCATGCCAGGAACCCGAAGCATCGGGTACCATTCCCTTGGCCCTGAGTATGATACCGTACTCTGTGCTGTCGGCATCCGCAAGCTTCTCAAGTATGGAACGAAGCTCGCTTTCTTCGAATTTATGAGCAGTCTCCACGCCCCAGCTCTGGAATACATCATCGGCATCGTGGTGATGTCCATCGTGATCGTGATGGCAGTGGCACTCATGGTCATGATCATGATGGTGTTCTTGGTCATGATCGTGGTGGTGCTCGTGTTCATGCTCGTGGTCGTGATCGTGATGATGCTCATCCTCGTGATCATGGTCGTGATGGTGCTCGTGTTCATGCTCATGGTCATGATCGTGGTGGTGTTCATGATCCTCATCCTCATGATCGTGGTGATGCTCATG
>CAMOIV010000136.1 GCA_946616305.1 uncultured Lachnospiraceae bacterium
CCATCCTGCAGCTCCCGTCATCTGCTCACCCGTAGCAGCAGCCTGGCTGAGTATGCCGGTCACCAGAGGACCTATGTGTCTTACCGCAATGGCACCGCCCATGGCAAAAACAAGCATCATGATATAATCCTGCAGCCTTGCCCCAATGGACTGGGAGTTCGAAAACCTTATGTTTCCCGAGAATATCTGCTCTAAGATCATCAGATAGACCCTCATGCCTATCACGGAACCGAAGCCCTGGAAAAGCTTTCCCAGAAACAGTTCAAACCATCTCCTGTAATACTCTCCGTCATCGAAGGGCATCAACCCAACAAAGAAGGGCTGGATTATGAGCAGCACCACCACATCAAAGATCCTGCCTATGAATACCGCAAGTATCATACACATGACTATGGTAAAGAACAGCCCGCATCCTATGCCTATGAAATAATCAAATCCCCTGTAGGTAAAGGTCAGCCTGCTTTCCACGGGATCCGTGAAATTGGGTACCAGATCTGTAGTATTCACATAATAAAAAGGTTTCCTGTATTTATCAACAAGGGATGCCTTGGAAGGACCCTTCTTATAGCTTATGTTGTATTCATCGCCGTCGGAATGCATATCCTCGTCCACGGCATCCAAAGAGGCGATACAGAACACTATCCTGGCCACGCTGGTCTTGCCCTCGTCATTTGCAGTCAGAGCCCTGTCTATGGTAGTAAGTATGGCCTGTGACATGAGTATCAGCGCAAATGCTATCAAGGGTGCAAGCATCAGATATAAAAGCGACTTGGCCGTCATCCTGATTATATGTGTCACAGGCTTTGTCTTTTCCCCTGCAAGCTCAAAGAACGACCTGGCCGTGGCAAGGATCGCCATGAAAAAGCATATGGAGAATCCTACGACTATCATGGTAAAGAAAGCCGTCTGAACTGTTTGCTGACGGAAGACCGCAAAAAGCATGGGAACGCCCTCTCCCGCAGCAGATCCTCCTTCTCCTCCCCTGCTCAGGTACACCGGACTTAAGCCGCTCACCACATTGAAGCAGTCTTCTATGCAGTCCAGAAGGAGTAATACGGCCGACTGCACAAGAAACCACTTGGAGTAGTACCATTCAAGGATCAGATTGATAACATCTCCGATAATGCCCTCCATGACGAGGTCCAGGACCGGGGGTATGAAATCAGCCAGAAATTTAAAACCGGCACTCAGCAGATCGCTGATCCAGTCCCAAACGTAATCCAGTACTTTATTGATAATACTACTGAATAATCCGAGCTGTACTATCTCCATTATTCTTCCTTCCCGTTACCACTACTGCTTCCGCCCAGCATTTTACCGAGTCCCTTTCCTGCTGCGCTGGCACCTGCAGAAGCATACGTCACTGCTGCGTTGGCTGCCTTCTTGGCTGCATCGCCTGCAAGCCTTGCTATAAACTGAGACTGGCGCAAAAGCTGGGATGTCTCCGGGCTGAATATATCCAATATGATATACTGGCTCTGCCAGGCTCCCAGCAGCCCAAAGGCTGTTATGGCCATTTTAAGGATCCATCCTGTTATGGGATTGAAATCAGTTCCAAAGGTTATGTCTCCGGTTATACCTATACTCGTAAGAAGGACACAATACACCCGCATAACGAGTATCGGCCCGAAGGTAGCAAAAGAGAACCCTGCAAAAAGTCTTGTCCAGCTCCGAAATTTTGCCCCGTCATCAAGAGGCATGGCTGATACGAACCAGGGACTTGTAAGAAAAAGTACTGCCAGCATCATGGCTCGCATAACTGCCTGCATGACTATGGTTATCATGACAAATATCATGAAAATGCACAGTATATACGCATAGATATAGTTCATGTCACGCCAGTTTATGTACTTCCTCACGGAATCCTGGGCAAACATCCTTCCGGTGGAACAGATCTGCTTTGCAGAATCCGACTTCCATTCATCTCCTACTGTAAGTACAAACACTATGTCAGATATACGCTGATCGCCGTTCACTCCGCCCTCGTTGCTTATTATCTTGGTGATGGCTGCTCCAAGCTTCATAACTGCAAGACAGGCTGCCGGTACCATGAAAAATGTGAGCGTTGCCTGGAAAGCTGAACGTATGACAGCACTCATGGGTCTCCTCATCTCTCCCAGGGCGTCGCCCATTGACCTTATCACTGCTATGATAGTGAAGAAAAAGCACAGTGCAGTTGCAGCCAGCATCATGTACCAGTAGGCATTCTGTATGCTGCTCCCTGTGAATACTGCGGTCATGAAATCCGCTTTGCCCACCACATTTCCTGCAGGGTCGCTCACATAGATATCCTGAGTACCTGCAAACATATCAAAGGCCAGTTCCAGGGACCAGATAAGGTTCAGCATCCCTATATACAGTTCATATATCAACTCCATGAAGGGTTCCATGATAAGACCCAGCATGAATTCCCATGAAGCCCAGAACACTTCCGTGGTGATACTCACTACAGAACTGTTCGCTATCTCTTTCATTATGGCCTGCATCATGGATGCAAAACTGAGTACTGCAGGCTGCACGGACTATACCACCTTTACCTTTTTTCTCATTCTTAACAGATATACGACCACACCGGCTATGATGCCGATCACAGCAAGTATTGCTATGATCGCTGCCGCATTGATCCTGTAGATGACCGTAAATTCGGATACGGCCTGATTTCCTGCCCTGTCATATACATAAAGCTTGTATTTACCCGGATCCGTGACGGAGGTTACGATCTGAGGATCGCTTACGAGTTCATTTCCCTTGTACAAAGCACACCTTGTCACGTCATCACTGTAGTAGCTTATGGCAGCCTCATTGGGTTCCACACTCACGGTGAATACGGGAGGCTCGGTATCGAGACCGAAGGCCACTTCTCTGCTGCCCGCATCATCATCAATGGTCAGTTCATAATATCCGTCCTGTGTCAGATGGATGCTGTCATTGCTGATAAAGAGACTTCCGTCATCATCCAGTCCGTTAAACCGGACATTTCTTATGGTTCCTCCGTCGGGTGCCGTTACTATCCCCATATCGGACACATCACCGCTGATGATACGGAACCTGTAAGCCGGATCTCCGAATTTATATGCTTCCTTGAAGCTTGGATCCCCCGGCTTTGATACGTACAGTGCAAAGCTTCCCACATCCTGTATGTATTCTCCGGGTACGAAATCCGTATATTCCTCGCCGTTCCTGTATACCATATAATCGAGTCCTTCAGACTCCTGGATCAGCACGGCTTCATTGGTTATGCTGCCGTTGGGAAGGCTTGTATAGAAGGACTCCCCTGTTCGCAGTACATTACGGTAATATCCCGTGTTGGGATCATATCCGCTGGTAAGTTCCGCATTCTTGTGGGCATTTACCTTGACAGGCACAAAATCTCCCGAGGCGGAAGCTGCATTCTGCGATGCGGATGCCGCATCCCCGCCGGATTCCTCATCCTCGTAACTGTAATTGTCGGGTCTCATGTCCTCCGGGAGGTCACCGTAATCTATCTCCTCCTCCTCTTCTTCCTCTTCATCTAAGGACCCTTCTCCGACTATACCGCCCACACCGGTCTTATACTGTATACGGAAACGGAACTTGGCTCTTAAGAAGGTCTGTGTGGAGAAATTAGCCAGCTCATCCTCGTCGGATCCCACAAAGAAATCCAGAACGTAGGCCCCCTCGTTCTCTATGACTTCTTTTGTAACAAAGGGGATGTCGGAGCCGTCCTTTTTCATGTTGCATCCAACTCCCTTGGGAACATCTATGACAACGGGCCTGTTGGTCACACCGCCGTTCTTTACGTTGGCATAGATGGTATACTCTCCTATCCTTTCCTCATATACCTTGTAATCCTCATGATAGAGTTCATCCAGCTCTGTCTCCTCTACCGTGGGGCCTATGGGCTTGGTCTCCATCTTCTTCATCATCTGCTCTATGGTCACGCATGAAGAGCTG
>CAMOIV010000137.1 GCA_946616305.1 uncultured Lachnospiraceae bacterium
ATGTGCGATAAGCCTGTTTAAATAGAACTCCAAAAAGGGTATAATCACATTATCAATTCTGACGGGGAGGGTTAATCGTGGCGGAAGATAATGTTATAGAAATGCTTCATATCACCAAATTGTTTCCCGGTATAAAGGCGAACGATGATATAACCTTACAGCTTCGGCGTGGGGAGATCCATGCTCTTTTAGGTGAGAACGGAGCAGGAAAATCCACTTTGATGAGCGTGCTCTTCGGACTTTATCAGGCCGAGGAGGGTGTCATAAAAAAGGACGGCGTCGAGGTTCGTATCAAGGATCCCAATGATGCCAACAGACTGGGTATAGGTATGGTACATCAGCACTTCAAGCTGGTGGAGTGTTTCAGTGTGCTGGATAATATAATCCTCGGAGTGGAGGATACCAAAAGGGGATTCCTGGAGAAGGCAGAGGCCAGGAAAAAGGTCATGGCTCTCTCTGAGAAATACGGACTGAGAGTTGATCCGGATGCCATCGTTTCCGACATTTCCGTGGGCATGCAGCAGAGAGTCGAGATACTGAAGATGCTTTACCGTGACAATGAGGTACTGATCTTTGATGAGCCGACAGCGGTACTTACGCCCCAGGAGATAGATGAGCTCATGGAGATCATGAGAGGCTTCAAGAAAGAGGGCAAGAGCATCCTCTTCATCACGCATAAACTGGCAGAGATCATGGCAGTGGCTGACAGGTGCACCGTACTCAGGAAGGGAAGCTGCATAGGTACAGTGGATATCGCATCCACTGACAAGGAGGAACTATCCAAGATGATGGTGGGCCGTGAGGTCAAGCTCAATACTGTAAAGGGAGAGTGCAAAAGAGGCGAGACCATCCTGGAGGTAAAGGATCTGGTGGTAAGAAGCCGCTCTCATGAGAATAATGCAGTCAGGGGAGTTTCCTTTGAGGTGAAGAGAGGCGAGATCGTCAGCATCGCCGGGATCGAAGGAAACGGACAGACAGAGCTTATATACGGTATCACCGGACTGGAGAAGACTTCAGCCGGCAGTGTAAAGCTTAAGGGTGAAGATATCACCCACCTTCCCATCAGAGACAGGGCAAAGCTCGGCATGAGTCACATCCCCGAGGACAGGCACAAGCACGGCCTGATACTTGATTATAACCTGGAGCAGAACCTTATCCTGCAGAGATATTATGAAAGCGAATTTCAGAAAAGGGGCGTCATAAGGTCTGACAAGGTAAGAGCATATGCCGAAAGACTCATAGATGAATTTGATATAAGATCCGCTGAAGGCGCCGTAACTACCGTCAGATCCATGTCCGGAGGTAATCAGCAGAAGGCCATTATCGCAAGAGAGATAGACAGAAAGCCGGATCTCCTGGTAGCTGTGCAGCCCACCAGAGGACTTGATGTGGGAGCCATAGAGTACATCCACAATCAGCTTGTGAAGGAAAGAGATGAGGGAAGGGCAGTGCTTCTGGTGTCTCTGGAGCTTGATGAGGTCATGAACCTTTCCGACAGGATACTGGTAATGTATGAGGGAGAGATAGTGGGAGAATTCGAACCCGACAAGACCACCGTCGAGGAACTGGGATTGTACATGGCGGGTGCAGGTCATAAAGAAGAAAAGAAGGAGGACGTCATCTGATGAAAAAGAGATCATTGGCAGAGAATCAGATGTTTATCAGCGTTCTCGCTGCCGTTATATCCATCATAGCCGGTCTTTTGGTTGGCTTTATCCTTTTGGCTATACTGAACCCCTCTAAAGCAGGGGTGGGAATAAATGCCATGCTGATCACGGGATTTTCTTCCATGGATCAGTTCGGAAAGGTGCTTTATCAGTCGGCACCTCTCATGCTTTGCGGACTTTCGGTTGGATTTGCCTACAAGACAGGCATGTTTAACATAGGAGCCACCGGACAGTACACCATAGGCGCATTTATGGCCCTTGTAGGAGCCATAGCCTTTCGTCTTCCCTGGTGGGCATGCCTTATACTGGCTGCTGCAGGCGGAGCCTTCTGGGGCATCTTCCCCGGGCTTTTCAAGGCAGTATTTAACGTAAATGAAGTTATAACATCCATAATGTTCAACTGGATAGGAATGTATCTCGTTAATCTGCTCCTTGCCAATATGCCCATAATGCTGGCGTCGGCATGGGGAGCCAGCAATTCCGACAGGACAGCGGCGCTGTCACAGGCAAATCCCGGGGCCATGATCCCCAAGGGAGGTCTTGACAGGCTTTTCGGTAATTCCAGCTGGATCAATATCAGCGTTTTCGTTGCCATCCTGGCTGCTGTAGTCTGCTGGTTCATCCTGGAGAAAACAACCTTCGGATATGAGCTGAAGGGCTGCGGATATAACAAGGAAGCAGCCAGATATGCGGGGATCAATGCAAACAGGAATATAGTCCTTTCCATGATAATCGCAGGTGCTCTTTCCGGACTGGGCGGAGGTCTTTATTACCTTGCAGGTACCATCCAGTACGTTCTTGAAAAGAAGACCCTGGCCATGGGCTTCAACGGTATACCCGTAGCCCTGCTGGCCAATTCCAATCCCATAGGGACCATCTTTTCATCCTTCTTTATCAGTTACATACAGGTGGGAGGCTCGGCGATGCAGCCTAACTTCTCCTCGGAATCCACAGACATAATCATTGCGGTGATCATATATCTTGCGGCGTTTGCACTGCTTATGAAGGGCTTTATAGTCAAGCTCCTTACTTCCAAAGGAAGCGGCAGGAAAGGAGACAGGGCATGAATATACTGGCTAATATAATCTCACTTACCATAGTCTTTGCGGTACCTTTGATGCTTGTGGCTTTGGGCGGCATGTATTCGGAGCATTCCGGAGTTATAAACCTGGCTCTTGAAGGAATCATGGTCATAGGCGCTCTGTGTGCCTGCTTTACCTTGCAATCCTTTGACAAAAGCGGATTCGGACCGGCACACCCTCAGGTGTCGATGCTGATAGCCATCCTGGTCTCGGCAGTGACAGGCATGGTCTTTTCAGTATTGCTGGCATTTGCAGCCATCAATCTGAAGGCGGATCAGACCATAGGCGGTACTGCACTTAATACCTTTGCACCTGCTTTTGCGGTTGTTACCACCTGGGCTGTCCAGGGACAGGGACTTACCACTATCCAGATACCCAGCTGGATCAGGATCACTGCGGAGAGCCTGGGACTTGAGAGCGGCAAAGGCTTCTGGGATATGCTTATATTCAAGTATTTCTATCTGACAACGCCCATAGCGGTGGTCATATTCTTTGCGGCATGGATACTGATGTACAGGACCCGGTTCGGACTGAGGCTCAGGGCCTGCGGAGAGCATCCCCAGGCAGCGGATTCCGTGGGTATCAATGTATATCGTATGAGATATGCAGGCGTAATGATCTCGGGCTTTCTTGGCGGCATAGGCGGCCTTGCATATACCATAGCCGTGGGATCGGGGTTCAACTCAAGTGTGGGAGGTTACGGATTCCTGGCTCTTGCGGTTATGATATTCGGTAACTGGAAACCCGTACAGATCATGGGCTCGGCAGTGTTCTTCGCTCTCTTTAAGGTGGTGGCGGCATACAATCAGTCTATCCCCTTCCTGCCCGAGCTTCCGGGAGTCAAGGATCAGTCGTCGCTTTATCAGATGCTTCCGTATATCGTGACCATGATAGTACTCATATTTACGTCCAAGCACTCCAAGGCTCCCAAGGCAGAGGGCATACCTTATGACAAGGGCAGCAGATAAGCGGCCGTACCGGGAAACAGATGTGTCATGGATGTATTGACACAAAGCAGTATGGGAAATAAAGGAAGAATTACATCTGACAAGAAAATGCATGGAAATCATCCTGCATTATGGTTTCGGTGCTGCGATACAGACGAAATCGGATCGTATCCTTCAGGATATTGATTTGCTGGATGAGATAAACCGCTCCGCAAAATGTGTGGT
>CAMOIV010000138.1 GCA_946616305.1 uncultured Lachnospiraceae bacterium
GCATATGATACGTATCGGAGTACTGGGCCCTGCAGACATAGCCAGGAGGCGTATGGTCCCTGCTATCATAAAGAATGAAGGATGTGAATATGCAGGAGTGGCTCTTGCCACCATGGCTGAGCATGATCCCGCAGGTAATGGATCCGACGGGATAAAGGATACAACAAGGGAAAAGGGCAAAGCGTTCCTTGATGAATTCGGTGGCAGGATCTATGAGGGATATAAAAGCATGCTCTCATCCGATGACATAGACGCCGTCTATATAGCACTTCCTCCGGCCCTGCATCATAAGTGGGCAGGACTGGCCCTTAAGGCTGGAAAGCATGTATTACTGGAGAAACCCTTTACCACAAAGCAGGAGGATACAAAGGAGCTTATCGACATCGCTTCGGAGAGGAACCTTGCTGTGGCTGAGGATTTCGGATTTATATATCATAAACAGATGTCCGTTATAAAGGACATCATCGCATCGGGAAGACTTGGGAATCTAAGGCTTATCCGTGCCAATTTCGGATTCCCTTTCAGGGGAGACGGAGATTTCAGATATCATAAGGCTTTAGGCGGAGGAGCTCTCCTTGACTGCGGATGCTATACACTCATGCTGGCATCGGATCTGCTGGAGGACCTGGAGCTTAAGGATGCAGCTCTGTGCGGCAAGGATGGCTTTGATGTGGATATCTACGGCACCATATCCGCCGAGGGCAGGGATGCTTTGGGAAACAGGGTGAGTGCACAGCTGTCCTTCGGCATGGATCAGCAGTATTGCTGCGGTCTGGAGGTATGGGGCAGCAAGGGATGCCTTAAAACAGACAGGATCTTTACGGCACCGCCACAGCTTGGTACCAAGGTTACGGTCACCTGCGGCATGGACAGTGAGGACATATCCTGCGGAGAGGACGATCAGTTCGGCAGGATCCTTGATGCCTTTCTTGATATGATAGCGGATGCGGATAAGAGGAAGCGCTCATATGAGGTGATATCGACTCAGGCGGACCTCATGCAGAAGACCTTGGTTCTTAACGACAGATGAGCCTGCAGGATGCGCTGTCGCAGGACTGATGATATAAATCTGCAGTTCTTGCACGTTTGCCGCTCTGATGTCCCTGCAGGATGCGCTGTCACAGGAGTGATGGTATGAACCTGCAGGATAGGCTATTACAGGACGGATGGTTTACCGCACTTCCGGGACGGCCTCATCTAAGGATACTTACGGGACATACTGCGTAAAGCACCTTATGAGATACTTTCCTGTGAAAATGTTGTATAATCTGTGTAAATAGGTTTGATCTGATTCAAAGGATGGATTGCTTTGCAGGAAGATAACTTCGAAGAGTGGCTTGAGTTTTTTATGATAGATCATAAAATAAGCCCGAATGATGTGATATATGAGGGTATCGTCAGAGGACAGATGTTCCACATGACATACCGTGAGCTTTTTGATAAAATTAGGCCTTACACCGGCATGAAAAAACGCCTCAGAGAGGATTTTTGCAGGGCGGCATTCACGGGGGAGTCCATAAGTGAAGCTGCGGGCAAGATCGCATCTGAAGAACTGGTGGATAAGGGACTTGTCTGAATAATGGAAACCTGTAGTATTTTCGGAATTAAATATGCAGTCTGTGCCATGGCAGAGGCAGTGCCTGCAGTGTGCGAGTCACTGAAGGAACTAAAAGGACGCTATATCTGCTTCTCAAATGTCCATACCACGGTAACTGCCATAGAGCACAGGAAGTATCTGGATATATTGAATGGTTCGGCCTATACCTTTCCTGATGGTGTACCCATAGCGAAAAGGCTCAGAAGATCCGGAGCCTCAAGGGCAGAAAGGATCGCGGGACCCGATTTCATGGAGGAGGCATTAAAGCAGACCTCTAAGGGAAGCATAAGCCACTATTTTTACGGCACCAGTGAGGAAACCTTAAAAAAGCTTGAAGCTGTACTGCGTCATAAATATCCGGATATGAAGATAGCGGGGTTTTATGCGCCGCCCTTTCGTGATCTGTCCAAGGAAGAGGATGATGAGCTGGTGCTTCGGATAAATGAAGCAAAGCCCGACATCATCTGGGTAGGCATCGGAGCGCCCAGGCAGGAGACCTTCATGGCTGATCATGCAGGCAGATTCGACGGTGTGATGCTGGGAGTGGGAGCAGCCTTTGATTTCCAGGCGAAGACAGCGAAGAGAGCACCTCTTATCATGCAGAAACTGTCACTGGAGTGGCTCCACAGAGTCATATCCGACCCGAGGAGGCTCTTAAAGAGATATCTGGTGACCAATACGAAGTACATCTGGTATTGCATCACCACAGACTGCAGGAAACGCAGGAACTGACAGATACACGGGAAAAGAGCAGGGATATCATCAGTATAGGAAAAGCAAAGGCATTTAGGATGCGTGGGAAGAATTGATTTTCTTACCGCGCTTTTTTTTGAGCTCAGATTTACGCATGGTAGAGGTAAACTGTTGTTGTGAATGAAGAGTTAATATATAATTTTTTTCGGTGACAGTTTTTTGGGGCAAAACAAAAAAACGCATGGGCCGGAAGTTTCCGATCATCCGGGAGTGCTCCGGCGGCACCCGTTCAGGCATCGGAGTAAAAGCGGCAAAGGA
Source organism: uncultured Lachnospiraceae bacterium (assembly GCA_946616305.1). Lineage (GTDB taxonomy): Bacteria > Bacillota > Clostridia > Lachnospirales > Lachnospiraceae > NK4A144. The sequence continues at coordinate 2,609 of CAMOIV010000138.1, forward strand.
TCAAAGCGTATGTCCTTGGCATAGCGGCGATATGCGTATGCTTCTCGATCTATGACCATGTAAGATCCGTAAGAAAAAGAGCAGGACAAGGTGCCTGAAAGAAAATGAGATTTCAAAAAAGGAGGTTACAGGATGAGTAAGAAACTGGCTGTGTATCTGGCAGAGGGTTTTGAAGAAGGTGAGGCCATAGTGCCCATGGATATCGCAAAAAGAGCCGGGATCGAGGTTACCATGATCTCGATATCGGATAGCAGGACCGTTACAGGGAGTCATGGTATACCCGTTACAGCAGACAAGGTAATGTCCGAGACGGATGACAGGGAATATGACATGCTGATGCTGCCGGGAGGTATGCCCGGGACCGCCAATCTGGAGGGAAACAGCGCTGTCGGCGAGGCATTAAAGAGAGCCAAGGCCGACGGCAGATATATAGCTGCGATCTGCGCGGCACCAAGATATCTGGGTGATCTGGGACTTCTTGATGGCGAGAAGGCCACTGTCTATCCGGGAAATGAAGGACATTTAAAAGGAGCTTCCTATGACCCTGCTGCAAAGTCCGTTATAAGCGGCAAGGTTGTGACTGCCCGGGGTATGGGATGTGCCGTGGAGTTCGGACGCGATATAGTGGCCTGCCTTGTAGGCGGGGATAAAGCAGCGGAGATACTTGCGAGCATACAATATAACTGAATTAATAAAGTAGTGTGCGTGGCAAGACGGTTTATATGATTTTTCGGAGCATATAAGCGAGCAAGATGGTGATTGAGTATAGTTCCGGTAATTAGGAGATGTGATATGGATAACATGGAGATAGAAAAGAAATGGCGTGTCAAGGATGTACCTGAGGATCTGCCGGGATACAAGGTGATAGACATGGAGCAGGCATATCTTAACGTGCATCCCACCGTCAGGATCAGACGGGAGAACGAAGACTATTTCCTGACCTACAAGGGAATAAGCGATAATGACATATCTCATGCGGAATACAATCTCCCCCTTACCAAGGAGGCCTATGACCATATGATGCCGAAACACGACGGGAGGATTATCAGGAAGAAAAGATATGTAATACCGCTTAAAAACAGTGCTGACGGCTCTCTTAAGGCCGAGCTTGATATCTTTGATGAACCCTTTGCTCCCCTTATGATAGTAGAGGTGGAGTTTCCATCCATGGATGCAGCATCATCCTTTATTCCCCCCGCATGGTTCGGTGAGGAAGTCACGCATGACAGAAGATTTAAAAATGCGATCATGGCCATAGATCCTTCTTTTGATCCTATGGCCATG
>CAMOIV010000139.1 GCA_946616305.1 uncultured Lachnospiraceae bacterium
TGCTTCTGTTTCTGCTTTTGCTTCTGCTTTGGCTCCGGGCCAGGCTTCGGCTATTGCCTCGGCCTGTGCTTTGGCTCCTGCTTCGGCTTTTGCCTCGGCCTTTGCCTCAGCCTTTGTCGCGGCCGGTGCTTCGGCCTTTGCCTCGGCCTGCGCTTCGGCTCCTGCGTAGGCACATAATGACGATCCCGCCATGAGGCTTATGATCGCGGTAAGGCCTGCTATATATTTAAGCTTATTAAGCTTCATCCGTACTGATATCCTCCGTCTACGCGTTCTCATTGTACTTCTTAAGGATAACCTTAGCCTCCGAAAGAGAATCCATAAAGGCTTCCACACACTTGGGATCGAACTGTGTCCCGGATCCGTCGGTGATGATGTCCAAAGCCTTATCCAAAGGGAATGCCGGCTTATATATCCTCGGAGATGTAAGGGCATCAAACACATCCGCGATGGCCATGATCCTGGCCGAAAGAGGGATGACCTCCCCATGCAGCCCCTCGGGATAGCCCTTTCCGTCCCAACGCTCATGATGATATGCCGCCATATTTCTTGCTTCCTTCAGATAGTTACCGCCCTGCACCGTGTTTATGGCATTCTCAAGGATCTTCTTGCCGGCGGTGGTATGAGTCTTCATTATCTCGAATTCTTCCGGCGTGAGCTTCCCGGGTTTATTCAATACTTCATCAGGTATGTTTATCTTGCCCACGTCATGCAAAGGAGCTGACCTCACCACGTCAGACATGAACTTGGGCGTGATCTTCTCCGCATAATATCCCTTTCTTTTAAGACCTTCCACGATTATCTTCACATAGGCGGATGTCTTCTGGATATGGGCTCCGGTGTCGGAGTCGCGGTTTTCCACCATGTCCGCCATGGTTATGATAAGTCCGTCCTGCATCTTGGCCGTGGAGGTCGCCAGATGTCTTATGCTCCTCATCTGCTCCGCCTGATTGAGAGTCAGACGGCATATGGCCTGATACAGTTTCTCGACCTCATCTCCTGTCCTGATATCAAGAGTTCTTATGGTCTTAACATTCTCATCCAGTATCTCCTGGGATTCATCACCTGTGGTAAACCTGTCCACGCAGGAAGCTATACTGCTTATGGGATATGCGTTATAGATGCCGGTGGTCCAGATACCATATGCTATGACGAGAATAAAGAAGCCCGAGAGGATAAGGCCTGATCTTAATATGAATCCCTTCATGAAATCAGCCACATACCTTAGGGAAACATCAACTACAACATAGCATACACAATCCCCGTCCTTATTCCTCACGGGATAGTATACCGACTCCATCCAGCCGGTTATGGAATCTCTGGTTACGGGGCCTATATCCTCTCCCGCCTTAAGCTCATCCGCATATGGCAGGACCTCCTCACTGAAGGATATGATGTCTCCCGTCGCATATCTTTCCGGATCATCCTCCGGAGCCTGGTCAAATACAACCCGCATCCCGTTATCCTCGATGGTCACCACATACAGTTTCTCCACTCCGATGGAATTGGCCTTGATCTTTCTCAGCATGTCTGCAGTCTCACTGTATCCGGGAGCCTGATCTCCCTCACTGATGTAGTCATATACATTGTCGGCATCTATGATATCGGCGGAGAGTCTTGCAGCATTGTATGCGTTGGCTGTTCTGTCCGCCTTGGCAGTGTCAAAATACATATGTATGCCGACCCAGGCTATGGAGACTGCTATAAGGACAGAGGATGCGATAAGGGTCATGGTAATCCTCAGCCCTGTGGAGATCCTTATGTCCCTGCTCCATTCCTTTATGGATTTCTGTTCCTTATCGGACAGAGGTCTCTGTCTCCATCCGGCGGACTTGATATCCTCAAGCAGTTTGTCCGGGAGCAGCCGCAGTATCACAAGGGCTATGGCTGTGGAGATGCCCTTGTCCAGTATGGCTGTCAGGATGCTTATGATAAGAAATGTAAGAGTGTAGGGAATATCGGTGATGACTGATAACCCGATAGCCGTCTCCCCCAGGAGAGTATGCTGGGCATCGCCTATGAAGGCCCATTGGATCGGAAGGCCCACGGCACCGGAAAAGACGCCTGTGATAAGGATGAACAGCGCTATCATAGCCGGGCGCTTAAAGAATCCTCTCTTGGCAAATCGCGCGGCGCACAGAGCGATCAGAGCATTGATAAAGGCATAGTACAGATCATATCCGTCAAAGGCGGAGGTTATGATATTGGTAGCCATAGCCGTGACTATGCCCGCGAAGGGTCCTCCCACCACGGAGATCATCACGGTGCCCGGGGTATCCAGATATAAGGGTATACGAAATCTTCCCATCAGAAAAGCCAGCAGCACGTTCAGGGCTATACCTGATGCTATGAATGATATCCTTCGGATGTTGTTTTTCTTAACTGTCTGCGGTGTGTTCTTCAATGTTATGCCTCACGGAATTTACGATGCCCTGTCGTCTTTATCGGGGATCCTCTTTATGACCTCCAGGCACATGCGTCCGTTGTGATAAGGACATTTCCAAGGCCATACCACCGGGGATGAGGTATCGGGGCTGCCTTCCCTGTCGACCTTAAGATACCACTCTCCTCCGGACTCCTTCATTATAAGCCTATCTTTGATAAAGTCCCACTCGGCATATGCCGCTTTCAGGAATTCTTCCCTTGACGGATCCTTGCTGTATTCATTAAGAAATCCCACCAAAGCCTCGGCCTGTACCCACCACTCCGTAGTGTCGGACAATACTCCCTCTACAACCTCCTGCGGAAGGAATCTTCCGTTAAAGGCAGTATGCAGGATATTGTCTGCCAGGTCGGATATCATGGGATCTATGCTTTTCTTTATGGTCTCATCACCAAGTACCTCAATTCCTCTGTCAATGAGCCATGCCGTTTCTATGTCATGACCGCAGGATAGGATATCCAGCAGGGAATTATAATCCATGTCAAAGAAGACCTTAAGTCTGTGTCCGGGCTTCTCATATACCCTGTCCCTGAATATGGACAGCATCTCCTTCATCCTCTCTGCCACGAAAGGATCCCTGTCCGCATCGTAAAGCAGGGTATAGGCTTCAAACACATGCAGCAGGGTATTCATGGTACGGTCTGCCATCACTCCGTTCTCGGAAAGCTTGTCGTTGGACGCCGGAGTGAAATCACAGTTAAAGGCCTCAAGGTATCCTTCACTGTCCCGGCACCTGTCCTCTATGATGTGCATCAACTCTTCTGCTTTTTTCAGAGCCTCCCTGTCACCGGCAGCCTCAAAATATGCGGACAGACCATATATGGCAAAAGCCTGGCAGTAGGTATGCTTGGTCTTATCCTCCGGCTTGCCGTCAAAGGTCACGGACCAGTATACTCCGCCGTTTGTCTCATCCCAGAAGGCATCCTTCATAAAGGTATATGCCTGCTTTGCATAGGGCAGATATTTATCATCCTTAAGGATCAGGGCACATGAGGAAAAGAACCAGAGTATCCTGGAATTCAATATGCAGCCCTTGGAAGCCCTCCTGTCAACAGCAAGGTCACTTCCCACATATCCGTAGTATCCGCCGTATTCATCATCCTTAAGTCCCATCCAGAAGGGAAGGATACACTCCTCCAGATGCTTTTTTATTTCTTCTCTGAACATATATGTCTTCTGCAATCCTCTCATATCGAAATCACAGGCCGCTGTCGGCTGTTGTCGTATCTCGTCGCGATCCCATGCTGCTGCATACGCAGCTGTTCTATGCTGCTGTGTCCGCCGACTGATCTTTGCTGCCGGGTCTGCCGGCTGATCTTTGCTGCCGGGTCCGCCGGCTGATCTTTGCTGCCGCGTCCGCCGGCTGATCTTTGCTGCCGGGTCTGCCGGCTGATCTTTGCTGCCGCGTCCATCGGCTGGTCTTT
>CAMOIV010000140.1 GCA_946616305.1 uncultured Lachnospiraceae bacterium
CCGCGTCCATCGGCTGTTCTTTGCTGCCGCGTCCATCGGCTGTTCTTTGCTGCCGCGTCCATCGGCTGTTCTTTGCTGCCGGGTCCCATTAAGACGCCTCGACCACCATGTAATAGTTTAGTGAATCCTCGTCCAAAATTCAATCAAAAGAAAGCCACCCGATACGGCTTATTGCCTTTCGGGTGGCTCTACCTTATATCTTTGTCCCTGCTGTTTTTATTCTACCGGATACGGGTCCCGCCCGGTACAGCTGTTCTCAAACAACCGGACCAAATGCCGGCCCCGGTATTATCACGTATCCGGCACTAAAATGCGGTGCCGGGATGCCGGATCATACCCTGACCAATGAGGTAAGTATACCGATGAGGATCAATATGGGAAGTGCCAGCCATATGATGCCAAACACCGCCGCCAGTATGATGACGGGCCAGAAGATCAATCCTACGATCAGCTTTGCTGCTCCCCAGGTAACTCTGAGCAGGAATCCTATGAGTTTGAAAAATACTATCAATGATACGATAAGATATATAGCCGTAAGCATAATAACAACCCCCTTTGCATTATCTCTTTATCCGTATTTCCGACTTCTTTGATATAAGGATAATACAGGATCAGGTCCCCTTAAACAGCAACATGTGCAAAATAAGGGAGGCTATTTTGCAGGTCCATTGCAACGGCAGTCTGACGTGCTCCGTGTCGGTCATCTGTCGGCTTCTTTCATTGCCTTGTTGGCTGCCATGTACATCTCCTGCATGTCTCTGGTTTCGGAGTAACGGCTGTATCCCGAATACAGATATACGGTAACGGAGATCTTATCTACTTCCGTTATGGTTTCAGCTTCATTTTTTATCCGATCGATAAGCTTATTTATACTGTCATCGTCCTCGAACTGGCCTATGACCACAAAGTGATCGCCGCCGATGCGTCCCGAGATATACCGATCGCCGGATATCTTGCGTATCCTCATGGCAACCTCTTTTAGCAGGTGCTCACAGAATTCGTACCCATAATCTTTTCTGAATATGTGAAAATGACTGATATCCAGTATGATCAGCGCAAAGTCCTTATTATCCAGGGCATACGCATCCTGGTATTTGAGCATTGACTCCATGAGGCCAAGAAAGTTCAACGTCCCGGATGCGTGATCATACAAAGACAGGTCCTTAAGCTCCGTGGTCTTCAGCTCCATCTCCTCCATGTCAAGGAAATATCCCATAAGACCCACTATCTCTCCGTTTTTGAACATGGGGAATTTGCTGGCCAAGATGCTCCTGATCTCGCCCTTTCGGATAACGCTTCCGGGAACCAGATAGGTCTGATCTCCTACTCCAAGGACTCTTTCTTCATCAATCCGGTACGGCACGGAATCAACATGCCAGCCCATGTCCTCATCGGTTTTGCCCACTATGATATCAGCGCTGTCAAAATCGAAATAGTCAAGGAATTTTTTATTTGCCCCGATAAACCTGCGGTTCTTATCCTTCCAGAAGAATCCGGTATCGGAATTGTACCAGAAATTTCTCCACAGATCCGTGGCTTCCACAGCCATTCCCTGCAATGCACCGGCCTTCTCGGTCTCCTCGGCAGCCAGTTCCATGCTTCCGTGGAGTCTGGCAATAGTCTCTGAGGAAAGCCTCCTCAAGCAGGACAGTACCTTCCTGTCGGCAGGGTCACCGTCAAAAAGATATGTATACAGCGACCATTCGTAAGTGCCTCTCTGTGTTCTGGTCCTGAACGGAGCTGACACGTGATGTACATTGCTTTCCGTTATACGTCTTTCCATGGTGGTAAGATCGGAAAACTCGAGATACTTCTCCCTGTCCTCGGGATAGATCTCCTGAATGGCATAATCGGCGATCTCTTTTACAGCTGATCCTCTGCCGTAGATATGCCTTGTCTGCGTACTTGAGTATATCATTTCGGATCGATCGGTGTTCAGATTCACCACAAGTATCATCTCATACATGGAGCATACGCTCTGAAGATGCTGTGTTATCATGGAACTTTTCTCTACAGCCGCATCCTTGGAGAGGTTATGAAGCATGCACAGAAAAGCATCTCCTCCGGAGTATCCCGCTATGGACCTCATCTGCGCTATGCAGTAAACACCGTTTTTGAACATATCCACCGCAACGATCTCGGAGGTTTCTCTTGCCTGCTCGATCATGGACAGGAACTTGGAATGCAATGCACTGTTATCATCTGCAAATTCCTCTTCCACCTCTTCAATGGAGGCAACACCCATCGCTGTAAGGGTATCCATATAGCTTTGATTGTTGAAAAGGTATTTGAGTCTGCCATCTTCATACTCTATGACAGCCAGAGCGATCTGCCCCTCGGAATCATCCGTCCACCTGCCCTCATAATCCGCGGTAGCAAAAGGAGTCGCGCTGAGTACATTTACCTTACCGATATCATGGTAATACTGACGCTTTACGGGAGACTCTATGACATAGCCCTTCTCCTTTATGTAGGCCCTGACGTCATCATATGACATGGGCTTTCCTATGTAATAGCCCTGGGCCTTCTCACAGCCTATACTCTTAAGGAACTCCAGCTGTTCCTCAGTCTCCACGCCCTCTGCCAGAGTATGCACTCCGAGACGCTTGGACATATCCACAACGGATTTGACTATCTCTCTCGATCTGGAATCAAAGTTCCTTAAAAAGATCATGTCTATCTTGAGAGTATCAAAGTGATAGTCCTTAAGGACGTTGAGTGATGAATAACCGCTGCCGAAATCATCCATCCATACTCTCAGGCCCTTATCCCAGAAACGGTCTATGGCCTCATGCATGGTCCTGTCATCGCTCTCCATAACACTTTCCGTGATCTCAACACGAAAGGCATCTCTGGGTACTCTGTTGGCCCGGATCTCATCCTCTATGACACTGTGGACATCCATTAATTTGAAATCAAGTCTGGAAAGATTAAAAGAAACGGTAACGGTGCGCTCATCCTCCGCCATGGACCTGGCATAATCCTGACACGCACGCTTTATGATATAGCTGTCCAGTTTATGGATCAGCTTGGCTTTCTCCAAAACCCCTATAAAAGAATCGGGCGGCAGCATACCGTAGTCGGGATCCATCCACCTGGCAAGTGCCTCCATGCCGCATAATTCTCCCGTGATGGTCCTCACCACCGGCTGGTAGTATACCGTTATCCAATTCTCCGCGATGGCCTTGTCAATATTCTCGACAACGTATCTGCCAAGTTCGCTTGCGGAAGGCTTTTTCATATCCCCCATGGCATACCTCTACCGCCGACAAAACGCCTGCGCCAACTCCCAATGATCCGGAAACAGAAATCCCGGGAGCACAACCCTGCCGTTACTATTCTACACTACTTACGAAGAATTAACAACCAAAAATGGGCTAACTTGGGGACGGGGTTAGTGGTCCATTCTCTGTGCGAGAAGCCAGCCCAGTATGTGTACGCACTGCTGAAACCTGCCTGAATAGATCATGTCTTCTATTTCCTTTGCATCATGCAGCTCAACTCTTATAAACTCGGTCTCATCAAGGTGTAGTTCCGCCACCTTGCGGCAGTTCTTCGCCCTGTATATATAAGCGTAATTATCAGCTATAGTTGCATTGGATGGAACCGTGAGCAGATGCTCCCATTCGTCGGACTCATATCCGGTCTCCTCCAGAAGTTCGCGCCTGGCAGCTTTCAGGGAATCCTCATCCCCGGCACCTTTCAGGGCGTCCTCACCCCCGGCGTCTTTCAGGGCACCCTCATCCCCGGCGTCTTTCAGGGCATCCTCATCCCCGGCAGCTTTCAGGGCGTCCTCATCCCCGGCGTCTCCATCCTCTTTGCCGCCAATCTTTTCCAGG
>CAMOIV010000141.1 GCA_946616305.1 uncultured Lachnospiraceae bacterium
TGGCGGCATAGGCTTCATCCTCCGTTATATCCCTCCAGGGATTGGCCACCCCGGTATTGCCGCCCTGCACATTATCTGCCCCCTGACTGTCCGGCTCCAAAGCCCGGGACTTACCGCAGCCTGCAGCAGACAGCATGAGCAGCAGGGACAATGTGATGTATATCAAAATTATCTTGCCTGACCTTTTCATTATGCTTTACCTTCTGTTTTTATTCTTAATGGAAGTATTCTCCCATCTCTATCGGATCCTGCAGCCCGTCAGAACACCCCTTTATCTGCATTCTTGATCACGGGTATCTCTGTCTCGTCCTTGTCATTTATGTGCGTTCCGGCATATTTTCTTGTCTCATCGGCGATAACCTTGGACAGGAGCAGTATGGCTATAACATTGGGAACCGCCATCAATCCGTTCAGTATATCCGCTATGTTCCATATAAGCTCAAGCTCTATCACAGATCCGACAAAAACTCCTGCAACCCACAATATCTTATATATCTTTATGACCTTTTCTCCAAACAGATAAACAGCGCACCGTTCTCCGTAATAATACCAGCCAAGTATTGTTGAAAAGGCAAATGTGACCAATCCTATGACAAGAAGAGGCAGCCCTATGACCGGTATCTTGGAAAATGCGGTGCTGGTAAGCTCTGCTCCGTTATATCCTGCTTCTCCGATGGCAGGAAACTCGATTATGCATGAGACCAGCACCAGTCCGGTCATGAGACACACTACAACCGTATCCCAGAATGTTCCTGTCATGGAGACAAGAGCCTGCCTCTTGGGATTCCTGGTCTGTGCCGCGGAAGCCACAAGCGGCGCCGACCCCATTCCGGATTCGTTTGAAAAAAGTCCCCTGGCAAATCCGTATCTGCAGGCCGTAGCAATGGTGCTTCCCACAAATCCGCCTCCTGCAGCCCTTGGAGTAAATGCAGAAGACAATATGACGGAGATCGTCTCTCCCATATGATCCATATTCATGATTATGATCACCAGACAGCCTAAAACATAAAATGCAGCCATGAAGGGTACCAGTTTTTCAGAAACTCTGGTGATGGACTTGATTCCTCCGATAATGACAAGTCCCACGATGACGCAGAGAACGATCGCAGCTATGAAGGTGATGGTTTTGCCCGTCTCCTCATCGTAGCCCAGATTTTGTCTTAGGTTCGTGACAACCGCATTGGCCTGCACCATACATCCGATACCGAAGGCACATACTGCGGCGAGAATGGCAAATACTATCCCAAGCCATTTTTTGTTGAGCCCTCTTTCCAGAGCATACATGGCTCCTCCAAGCATGGATCCGTCCTCGCTTTTGACACGATACTTGACGGCTATAAGGGTTTCAGCGTATTTTGTGGCGATCCCGAAAACCCCCATGATCCAGACCCAGAACACAGCACCAGGTCCTCCCAGTGCTACGGCTGTACCCACACCTACGATATTTCCGGTACCTATGGTGGATGAGAGTGCTGTCGTAAGGGCTCCGAATTGTGATACATCTCCCGAAGCATCGGGATCCTTTGTAACCGAAAGCTTTATGGCCTTAAACAGATCCTTCTGTATGAAGCCTGTCCTGAAGGTCATAAATATATGAGTACCCACCAGAACGATTATCAGCGGCCAGCCCCAAAGGATCCCGTCTATCTTTTCAACTACCTGTGCAAAACTCATGATCTGTCCTCCATAAATCTTTCTCCGGTTCATTTTATACCGGTACAGCTGTATTACCCGCCGGTGTGACACTTTAGGCTGCATAAGCTTTCCGCGCAGGCAGAAAGTTAATACTGATCCAAAAAGTGACACACTAATTCACTATACCATAAATGCCTTTCATTACGGAATCCCGATATGACCATCCGTCTCTTTGCCGACTGTCTCCTAACGCCGGCCGGCATCACTGCCTCTTTGCCGACTGTCTCCTTACGGCAGGCGCCATGACAGGCCTGAAGTATCCTCATGGAATAAAAACGTCGGAAGGCGTCCGGCTTCTTTGCCGACGATGTCCTCTCCGACGTTTTGACATAAGCTTATAAATTCACCAAAAACCCTTCGACATGCGAAGGAGTGCAGGATCACCTTACTCAAAACACCATCGCCAGCGTACTACCCAGGAAAATGAAAAATACTATCAGCGCCATGCCGACACCAAGGCCGCCAAGATCTCTGATCAGTCTGAACACCGTTAATCTCTTTCCGTTTTTGTCCATACTCCCGATACCGAACATGGACAGAACACTCAGCTTCCTGTCACGGCTCTTGCCCATAAGCTTCGTTTTCCCGTCCGGAAAAAGCCGATAGATGATCGGATGATCATAGGCATCCTTCCTCACTCCCTTTACAAAATACAGGATGACGATAAACCCTGTCAGGGTATACCAGGCCGCTCCGTACATTGGATGAAATCCTTCCATGAAGGATTCCCCCTCCTCCATGGAGGCCCACCTGAGAAATGCTGCGATCAGAAGCGGGAGGCTCACGGTAATGATGCAATTAAACAGTATGGACAGCCACCTGCCTAATGTATAGAACCTGATCCGTACCGGTACCTTCTCTCCCTTGTCATCCGGTTCATAAAATACCGGTGTATTATCATATGGATTCTTCAGTATGTTCTTTGATTCATCTATGACAAGCTCTCCATCCTGGCGCTTCGCCGCCGATGCCTCACTCCTTAGTGTCACTCTCCTGATCAGCGATCCTCTGCCGTCTCCCATGACAGAGAATATGATCAGACCGAAAACCGCTGCCGAGAGAAACAGCATTTCCGGATCCCACCTGCTCCAGGCTCCCATGATACAGGTAAGGATAGTCGTATATATGAGCGGTTCTATGATCCACGGATAGGATACCTTTTTACGATCCTTGGATACTGCGATACGTCCGGTCTGACCGTTCATCACGGCAGTGAGTTTTCCGGATCTGATGAAGTATACCGGCAGAAGTGCCGAGAGTGTACTCATGTTTCCGGTCTTTGCATGGATTCCTACACCGCTTGTCTGCATGACCTTCTCGACCTCGGGGCGAAAGTCTTCTGTTACCTCCTCTGCTATCCTTGCATCTATTTCCGCATCGGATGAATCATTAAGCTTAACGGGCACCCCTGCTATCAGCCCATATTCAAAGGGCCTTGCCGCTGACCAGTCGAAGGGTTCTGCCTCATTGAGTACCAGATTATCAAGCTGCTTCGAAGTATTTACTGCCGTTCCCTCTATGAAACCTCCGCATTCGTATTTCCTGTCATTTCCGTCCCTGATAATGTCTGCATACACGGGGCCTTTGACGATACGGTAGGGCAGATAGTATCCGCGAAACTGTCCCATGGATGAAACTATGCTCTTCCCTTCCGGTGTTTTCTCGTGCTTATGCCCCCATTCAAGCATCCTCTTCCTTGCCTCATCCGGCGTGATATAGAAAGGAATGATCATTTCGGGAAGTTCAGATGCGTCCGTGAATTCACTTCTTACGATCTTGCCCCCGCAAAAGGCACATTTTTCCGAGGCATCCCCTGCCTCGAAATAGATGCGTGCTCCGCAGCCCGGACAGGAGCATTCCTCACCATGCTCTGTGGCAGATGAAGCAAGAAGGTTTTCCTTCTGCAGATTCTTCCACTGATATACGGAATCATTGGCTTCCTGTATCCCCGTAGTCTCACCGCAGCTTGTACATCTGTATGTCTGGTTGATGATATCAAAGCCCGCCGGTGCTCCGCAGTTTTTGCAGTAGATCCGAAGCGGTGATCTGTTTTCACTCATAATATCCTCCTTGTCTGTCCCTTATTATAGATTCAC
>CAMOIV010000142.1 GCA_946616305.1 uncultured Lachnospiraceae bacterium
ATCAGAATGCAGTCAAAACTCTGTATTACAGGCACGCAGGTGTCTAATCCTTATCATAGATGGCGATCCCATAGTGTCTTGCCATAAGTGCAAGCTCAAGTCTGCTGTGAAATCCGGCTTTCTGAAGCATATTGGTTATATGCATCTTGACAGTAGACTGACCTATATTGAGCTTTTCGGCTATCTCCTTGTTGGAGGCCCCGGTTACCAGTTCCTTTAGCACTTCAACCTCCCGGTCCGTGAATTCCGTACTCACGGTATTTCCTATGGGAACCTCGATCTGCTCGCTGGGATACACTGTTTCGCCGGCCATGACACGGTCCATGATATCAAGCAGCGGCTGCTCCTGTATTTCCTTCTGCCAAAAGCCTTCGACTCCGATCTCTCTTGCCCTTTTCTCGTATGACAGTTCAGGCATGGAGGTTACCACTATTATCTTAATATCCGGTTTTATTCCCTTTATCTTTTCGGCTGCTATAAGTCCGCTCATGCTGCCGGGAATAAGTACATCCATGAGCACAAGATCCGCATCGTTTTTTTCGATATATCCCACCGCCTGTACGGCCGTAGGAAAGGACGCCGCCAGAGTATACCCCTCGGCTCTTTCCACCGTGCTTTCAAATATCTCTCTTATCATGCGGAAATCCTCCGCTATAACTACCTTAACCGCCATAGCCGTCTCCTTTCGGAAGAGTTATCTCAATGACAAGATCCGGCAGATACCTGATTTCCATGGAGCCGCCAACTGTCCTGATCTCATTGGCCAGATTCTTCAGTCCCCCCTGAGGTTCTATCTTGCCTTCAGGTATCTCTCCGTCGTTTTTCAGGCTCAGACAGTAACTCTCCCCTGTATCCGTCACCGCTGCCGTTACCTGTGTCCCGTTCGTATGCTTCAAAGTATTGCTGACCTCCGCTGAAACAGCGGCATCCACCACGGGTATGAGTTCTCTCTCCTTTGGCAGTTCTCCGATTATATTAAGCTTTATGCCCATAAGATCAGCTTCTTTGGAAATAACATAGTATGGCAGCTCCCATTCTTCAGGCTCATCGTTCACAAGATGTCTGGCATTATCCTGCCAGAATTCCAGCATCCTCTTTTGATCCACGCTGTCAGGCGCGTAAAGATAGCGCTTTGCGATAAGGATGCTCTGGCCGATGTTATCATGCAGTGCCGTCTTCAGTTTCAGCAGCTCGCGGTTCATCGAAACATATTCTATAGTTTCCATCAGTGCCTTAAGACGGGTATTGAGCACCCTTGCCTTATCCCTCTTTGCCTCAAGTTCACGGGTCAGTTCATATTCCCTGCTGATATCGGAAGCGATCAGTTCATACACGTCAACACCGCTCACCGTCACGGTTCTTCTCTTAATACTGTATATCCTGTTATCTCCTGCTCTTACGATGGAACTGTCATCCTCCCTTGAGATATCCTCAAAGTCGCAGGCTTTTATCTTTTCCCAGAATCCGCATGCATCAGTGACGCCTTCACCCAAAACACTTCTTGAGATAGCCTGCATTGCCTCATTTACCATTATGGGAACACCGCTGTCCGTGTAGTAGGCAAGCCCCGCAGGAAGTCTGTCAAAGGCCTCCTTAACTGACATTCCGGTTATATGTGACCTCTGCCATACAACAATGCCGTATTGAATATAAACACTGTACAGCAGCAGTATCGCAAGTGTTGCGAGGATCACCCATACAGGAACATCAAATGAGGCAGTGTCTTCCTGCTGATACATTATCATCCCCTGATACAGCGAAAACGCTGCCACAGACATCACGCAGGTACATACGAGATAAGCATTCCTTATACCTGCATCAAACATCCTTATAATGCAGTAGAGAAACATGATAAGGATGACAGTGGCAAAGGCCAGCAGATATCCTCTTACGTGTTCGGGAAGCATTGTATATGTCATGTCCTTGCCTCCTTCGCATCCGTATTTTCAGTCAGTTTTGGAAACCTGAAGCTTATGAAATAGGTTTCATCCTCGTATTTTGCCGACAGTCTGCATCCTGCAGCTTTGACCTCCTTGTCTCTCCATGCGGATGACACAGCCCAGGCCGCTGCATCCATTGTTACAGTCATTTCGAAATATGCTGCATCACCACTTTCGCCGGCAGAGCAATCGTCAAGAGTTACCGAAATGGCATGGAGCCTGAGCCATACATCCTCCACTGCATCCTCAAACAACCCGTAGGCAAGGAGTACTGCCTGGGAGCTCAACTCACACCGGCTCTTCTCGTCTATAAAGCATCTGCATCCGTTAAGCTTAAGATACTCCAATGATTCACGCACAGCTGCACCCAGCTCACCGGATGACAGTGAAGCTGCCCCATCCGTCAGGAGCATAAGGTTCCCCATTCTCTTTATATATGCGCCCAGAACCGATGCGTATATGATCTTCTCCCGGCTTTCGGTTTCATCATCATCGCCATAGAGCACCTCATCCAGCAGTGTATCCGTCCTGACCGCCCTGGTCCGAACAGCTGACGCTATTCTGTTATAAAGTCTGTTTCTTTCCTCAAAAGAGATCCTTTCCGCACGGATCTCATTCTCCTTGCGGATAAAGTCATTTTCATCTGCAAGTTCTTCCGTCACCTCTCCTATCTCACGGTTCAGCCTGTTTATGTACGACACATCCTCGGTCCATTTTATGTATCCTCCTGAAATGGGCTCCCTTCGGATGCGTTTGTCCTCATCCCCGGTTTTTTCACTCTCATCCTCCGATGTTATTACAGGCATATCATCGCTGCCATATATGCAGGCGTTGATCCCCGAGCGTGCAAAGAGCTTCTCGTATCCTGAATTTGCCGGTATCAATCCTATCTGGATGATGCTCTCAAATGCTATGATAAAAGGGATACAAACTGCCTCATGCAGTTGAAAGAGCTTATGCCCCATTATACGGGGCGGCCCGCCGTTTATAAGATACCATGTGAGCAATATAAAACTCACCGCTATACATATAACAGGTATGTACCACTTCCTTTTAGCCGCGGATAGCGAGCATTTCCTCATGAGAACATACAGAACCCCTATGCTCAGTCCGATCCTGACAGCGATCACTACCCAGTAAAACCATTCGTGAGTATACTCTTTGTCGGGATGTACGGTTATCTTATAAACAAAGGAATGATAGCCATTGGTAAAAACCACCAGGGCAATAAAAACAAGCAGTACAGCAAGAAGCTTCTCCACTGTTCCTACCAGCTTTTTGTTCACCACCGGCTCCACATTGAGAGCTGCCATGAACATACATGCAGGTATGGACGTCAGCGGAACCGTATAGCCGTACCACAGGTATTCATTGATATAAACATCATCCGGGAAATAAGAGTACTTGCACATCCTGAGAAAAAACAGGAGCACCATAAAAAGACATGCCGCAAGGATACGGTGCCGGATCTTTGCATCAACGATCCTGCGCCTTATACTTACGGCCCATATCAGGATCATAGTGATATAGGCAAATGCAGGAATATGATGCAGCTTGATCACAGAGACCGGGATCATGCATGTTATGATCCCGACTATGAACAGCCCCGAGAATATGAGCATTGTTTTTTTATTTGCAAAATTAAGACGTTCCACGGAATTTGATAAGTCTCTACCTGTACAGGTGAAGCAGTTTCGGATCATCCTCACCTTTGTCTCTTCCGCCCCGGCCGAATCGCTGTCATCGCTGCCGAAGCATCAGATCATCCTAAAGGTGCGGTCGGATACACTACTATGATAAACAATATCAGTGAGCATCACTACCCCCAAACGTCTATGATTT
>CAMOIV010000143.1 GCA_946616305.1 uncultured Lachnospiraceae bacterium
GCAGTAAGTGATGGTGCGTAAGGTTCAAAATCGCAAAATGAACCACCAACCCCGTCCCCAAGCAATAGAAAGGTGATCATGGAACTTAAGAAACTGGAATACAAACTGACTGTGTGCAAGGTTGCGGATATGACTGCGATCGATACTGCAGCGGATTTTTACTTCATAGGGAAAACCGATGAAGAACTGTCGCTGGTGTGCAGGACGGAGGATACTCCTGGTGAAACGATAGAGAGGGATGACGGATGGAGGGGATTCCGTATAAGCGGAGTGCTGGATTTTTCGCTGATCGGGATACTGTCAAAGATCTCCGGTATACTGGCGGAACATAGGATAGGCATATTTGCGGTGTCGACGTATAACACTGACTATATCCTGGTAAAAGAAGAAAACTATGAACGAGCCTTGGAAGTGCTGGCATCCGAAGGGTATACTATAACTTAGCGGGCATGTTTGGATGATGGAGGATTATCCGGAGGAGTCCGGTAGGCGGGGGTATACTATAGTTTAGCATGTATGCGCAGATTCAGCTATGAGGCTGTGGCTCACGGAGCGGATACGCTGATGTTTTTCCAGATGAGACAGTCTCCGGCCGGGGCCGAGATGTATCACAGTGCCATCATCGATCATTCGGGAAGAGATGATACCAGAGTGTTCGAGGAATGCAAAGCCTTGGGAGAGGAACTTAAGAAACTTGGAAGGGCGCCTCTGGGAGGAGTTGCGGATGCCCGATGTGCCATTATTTTTGACTGGCCGACCTGGTGGGCCTTCGAGGATGCCAGCGGTATATCCTCAAGAGTCAGATATCCCGATGAGGCATTAAGGTACTACAGAGCTTTGTTTGAGAGCAATGTTCCCGTGGATATCATAGGATGTGAGGATGATCTTTCGAAATACCGTCTTGTTATAGCGCCCCTGTTTTATATGGTGGGTGACGGAGTGAAGGAGAGGATGGAGAGTTATGTAAGAAACGGCGGAATCCTTCTGTTTACCTATTACTCCGGCTGTGTGGATGAGAATGCCCACATACTTAAAGGCGGTTACCCGGGCAGCCTCAAGGAGCTTATCGGAGCAAGGATAGAAGAAAGAGATAATCTGTATGAAGACATGGATCATTTCGTATGCGAAGGCGTATGGATGCCGGAACATGTGGATGATATGAGCAACTCATTTACATACAACGGTGTGGAGTATCCGGCCAAAAAGGTTTGTGATGTTGTGTACAGCGAGGGCGCTTCGGAACTGGCTGCATTCAACAAGGACTTCTACAGCGGACAGCCTGCAATCACGAAAAACAAAATGGGTAAAGGGTCCACATACTATGTTGCAACTTCTTCCACGCCAGGTTTTTATTCTGATCTGATCAGGGATCTGTGCGGTGAAGCAGGTGTTTTGGATGCCATGGACAGACCTGTAGGATCATCCCGTGAATGGGAAGGTGTGGAGATCGCCGAAAGAGCAGACGATGAAAAGAAAGTATATTACCTTATCAATCATACGGATGAAGAAAAAGAGGTATCCTTCCCCTTCGACGGAGAAGAGCTTACGGAAAATGCCGGGATAGAAAAGGGTAAGACCGTGATGCTTAAGGGATGCGGAGTGAAGGTTATATGTGTAAAACGATGAGCATTTACTTCCTTTATTGCGTTTTATCTTTACAGGGAGCTGCCGGTTTGGGCAGCTTCCTTTTTTCTATCAGGTTTTTAACCGGGCCCGAGGCTACCACTATGACACCGAGGATTATGTTGGACCATCCGGGATAGTGGGCCAGAAATTCGGATAGGAGAACGTATATCACGGCACCCCTTATGGGACCTTCGATGGTTCCGACTCCACCGATTATGACTATGAAGACCATGGCTATGGTCCAGCCTATGTCGAAGCCGCTCTCGGGATATATGGTGCCCTTATTCAGGAAGAAGAGACTTCCTGCGAGGGAAGTGAAGAGGGCGGCGATGATATACACGAGCCTTTTATTTCTTATAACATTTACACCCAGGGCCTCCGCAGCCTCCGGATCATCTCTCATGGCCATGATGCCAAGTCCTAAACCGGAATCAAGGAGAAGCCTGACGGATATAAGCGACAGGACGCACAGGATGAGGGCCATCACGTACAGGGTGCCTATCCTTGGATAAGGGACTGCGGTTATGGTCACACCGGCACCTCTGTTCACATATGACATCCCAAGGAAAAGGGTGCCTAAAGCTTCTGCAACGACCCAGGTGGTAATGGCAAAATACATACCCCGGATCCGAAGGAGCAGCAGTGAGAGCAGGGTGGCAAACACAAGGGATATGACAAGACCTATGAGGAATCCCAGGGCGTAGGGCAGATGATACATGGTGGTGGCAACCGCCAGGGCATAGCCCGCAAGGCCGATGAAGGCCTGCTGCCCGAGACTTGTCATACCTGCATAGCCTGACAGGAGATTCCACATCTCACCGATGGTTATATACAGGAATATCCTGAAACCGTATCTTAAGACATTATTTCCGGGGAATCCCGTCAGTCCCGCAACAAGCAGCACTATGAAGATAACGGAAAGGATCATAAGCTTCTTTTTATCATATCTTCTCATGGAGCTCATGACCTCTTCTCCTTCAGTGAGTCCGTAAAACGCAGGATAACGCCGTAAGGGTCAAGTGTTAGTATGATCACGAGGAATACATAGCTTATGAGCATACCGTAGGTCGCGCCGCCCATGACCTGTATCAGTCCGAATACGATGCCGGCTGCGAAGGTGCCTGCCACATTATCAAGACCGCCTATGACCACGATGACAAAGGCTATCAGGAGGTAATGGCCGCCGCTGCTGGGATACCAGGTCCATTTCATGCCGACACAGAGTCCGGCTGCAGCAGCTGTAGCTGCGGCAATGCCTGATGCCAGAGCGAAGGTCCTGCCCACATTGATCCCAACAAGTCTTGCGGCGTCCGGATCGTCAGCCACTGCACGGATGGCCCTGCCGGGGTGGGTCTTTTGCATGAAAAGATGTACCAGCAGTATGGTCAGGGCTGCAAGGATCAGCAGCAGTATGTTAAGAAGCGGTATGGCAAGCCCCGCGATATCCACGGTATTATTGGCATAGGGTGCTGTGATATGCCTTGCATCCGCCCCGAAGATCAGAAGCATGGCATCCTTTAATATCACTGAGATCCCGAAGGTTACAAGCAGTGCAGGCTCGTCCCCCTGCAGCATGGCCTTATTCACCAGGAGATACTGTATCAGATATCCTGCAAGGAAGAGCAGGGGCAGGGATATCAGAAGGGACAGGAAAGGATCTATGCCAAGGGCGGCCTGTAATACCATGGAAGCATAGGCGCCCAGGATCACATACTCGCCGTGGGCCAGATTGGTAAGCTTTATAATGCCTAAGGACACTGACATCCCAAGACCCAGTATGGCGTAAATCCCGCCGAGGAGTATTCCGTTTATGATTACCTGTAATATGTACATATAAGCTTAATTCCTGTGCCTAATTCCTGTGCTTTTTTTATATATTATTTCCATCATGCATATGGCTCGGCGGCAGAAGGTGTTTTCTGCGCAGTACTTTTTCGAGGCGTGATGTTACTTGGAAAGTGCTCCTAAAATCAGGGGCTCGCGTACAGGATGTACGCGAGAGGCAGTACTGAACACGGATGTGAATAATGCCGTCCCCGTGAAGTGCCAATACGTATGCGCACTTT
>CAMOIV010000144.1 GCA_946616305.1 uncultured Lachnospiraceae bacterium
CGTCTACGCCGATCTCGCCCCAAGGGCAGTTATTTGCATCGGGCTCTTTGTAGATCTTAATGGTCTTACCCTTAACAGTGATGGTACCTGCCTCATCATCTGCTGTAACCTCATCCTCCTTGCCGATCTCTACATAACGTCCCTGTGATGAATCATACTTCAGAAGGTGTGCAAGCATTGAAGGAGTTGTAAGATCGTTGATAGCAACTACCTCATATCCATCTGCGCCGAACATCTGTCTGAATGCAAGACGGCCAATACGTCCAAAGCCATTGATTGCTACTTTTACTGCCATAGTGTAAATCCTCCTAGATAATTTAAGTGATTAAGATATGTTATGCTTTCAGCAAGGGACCACTATCCCGCCTCCTCACATCAGCACGATATATCATACTTGATTCACGCCTATTTTTCAAGTACAATCTGCAATATGATATATTCAGACTGTCACTTACATTCAACGTTTTCCACAGACGGCAGTTCGGACATGGAGGATGAGATCTTACATGCCATCGACCTTCACCTCGAAACCATCTGCTTTACTGAGCATAACGACTACGGAGCTTATAAAGAGAAGCTTTTTGTAGTTGATGCGGCTGCCTATCACGATAAGTATCTCAGTATGCGGGATAAATATGCCGGAAGGATAGAGATCCTGTTCGGGATAGAGGCCGGCTTCCAGCCCACAGACCATATATATGAATACTTCGACTCCTACCTTAAGGAATGGCCCTTCGACTTCATTATAGCCTCTTCCCATGTGGTGGATAATAAGGACCCCTACTACCCTGTGTTCTTCGAGGATTATCCCGATGACGATGCGGCCTACAGGGCTTATTTCAATGAGGAATATCAAAACGTATTAAGATATGACGATTATGACACATACGGTCATCTCGATTACATATTAAGATACGGGAAGACTAAAGACGAAGGCTTCTCTTATGACAGGTTTGCGGACATCCTTGACCCTCTTCTGTCAGAGCTTGTATCCCGCGGCAAATGCATAGAGATCAATTCGGCAGGGCTAAGACGCGGTCTTAAATATCCAAACCCTCATATCGATATAGTAAAGCGCTACCGTGAGCTTGGAGGACTGCCTCCCACTATCGGCAGCGATGCTCATGAGATACATGACATGGCCCGTGACTTTGACATCATCGAAGGGATGTTGAAGGAAGCCGGCTTTTCAAGTTATTCCCTGTTCAGGGGACGAAGGCGCCACGAGATCCCTCTCGCTTAACATACTTTCCTCTTTACTGTCAGGATAATGTGTCAGTTCTTCACATCATGATCCTTGGATCATCCTTTAGGCAGGCTGTTTTTCGCTAAAGAAACCTCCGATGATCGCTACCACCTTACCGGATATCTTAGAAAGAAGGACTGCACACAGTGAGATGATAAGGAGCAGCAGCAGGAAGAATCCCACACTTGCAGGGTAGGTAAAGCTTTTGCCCTCGAAACAGGACATGGCCTTCTGTATCAGCACGTGATGAACCAGGAATATGGGATATGAATACTTGCTGAAAAAGCCCACCGATCCGCCGTATATCTTCTTGAATCCTTTATTATCCACCTTGTCCAAAACTGTAGAAAGAGCAGACAGCATGATGAAAAAGCATGCTGACAATATGGGCCCTGCTATCAGCGTACTGATGGGGAGAGGTATCACCGTTAACACAAGAGTCACCAGGATAGCCGGTATGACAATGTAGGGCTTTATGAGTTTATTCTTATCCACCCTCACAAGGAGCATTCCGACCCAGAAGGGCAGCAGACAGGTTATGATATTGATGTTGTCGGAGATCACTATCCTTGCATTGTAGGATGCAAGAAAAGGTATCATATGTCTGGCCACATTTATGCCAAACAGCAGAAACACGATGGCAGTGCCGATAAACGGCATCTTATTCATGACGTACTGCAGCAGGGGATACAGAATGTAAAGCATTATTATGGCCCCAAGGAACCACTCTCCTATGGTGTAATAATTGATTCCTCTGTACAGGAAATATCCGTCCAGTCCCAACAGGGTCAGAAGCAGCTTCCTGTACTCTCCTCCCCAGTTAAAAAGACCGTCAAAGGATATCACATACATGATATAGAAAATGAACCAGCCGATGTAGAACATGGGAAAGATGGCAAGCCATCTCCTCTTGTAGAAATCAAGCACACCTCCCCTGCCCCGAACGGATGTGAGACGATCCCTCCAGTTGTAGTAGAGCGAAGCCCCGGAAAGCATGAAGAAAAGTGCCACGAAAATGGCTCCCCAGGTCCCGTTGGCATGCATCATGAAATAAACATGATCTCCTCCCACTCCGTACTGCACAAAGGAATAGCTGTAATGGAAAAGCACGATTATTACAGTGGATACTGCACGTATAAGATCAAATTCGCTTCTTCTCTCCCTTGCCAAAATATCCTCCATGATCATCATGCCGGCCGCGAAGAGTCATGACAGCGTCTGTCAGGCCGGCTATGGATGTGTATCACGTCATACATACGATAACTCTTGACGCTCGAATTGTGTTCAAATAAAATCTGTACACAGATACACATTATAACACAACACCCATACATGCGTATAAACGGAGGAAACATGGGAATGAAGTTCATGAAACTCCTTCCGACCCCGGACGAGATCAGGAATGAGTTTCCCCTTACAAAAGAACAGACGGAAATAAAAAAGGAACGGGACCGTCAGATCGCCGATATTCTGACGGGAAAGGATGACCGGTTCCTTCTGATCATAGGTCCCTGCAGTGCCGACAACGAGGATTCGGTATGCGAGTACATCTCAAAGCTTGCAAAGACCGCCGAAAAGGTAAAGGATAAGATATTTGTCATACCAAGGATATATACCAACAAGCCCCGGACCACGGGAGAAGGCTACAAGGGCATCGTCCACCAGCCGGACCCCGATGGTAAGCCGGACTTCTATAAAGGCCTTGTGGCCATGAGAAAGATGCATATCAGAGCCATAAGCGAATCCGGACTTACCGCAGCCGACGAGATGCTCTACCCCGACAACTGGGGATATGTACAGGATATCCTGTCCTATGTGGCCATAGGAGCAAGGTCTGTAGAGGATCAGCAGCACCGGATCGTAGTCTCCGGCTTTGACTGTGCTGCTGGCATGAAGAATCCCACCTCAGGCGACATCAATGTAATGCTCAATTCCCTTGTTGCCGCCCAGAATCCTCATACCTTCACCTACAGAGGATATGAGGTCAAAACCACGGGAAACAAGCTGGCCCATACCATATTAAGAGGATCGACAAATAAACACGGGAACAATCTGCCAAACTATCATTATGAGGATCTGGCTCTTCTTTGCGAGAAATACGCAGAAAGGGATCTTGCGAACCCAGCATGCATAGTTGATACCAATCATTCCAACTCGGATAAGAAATACCTTGAGCAGATCAGGATATCCAAGGAAGTGGTCCACTCAAGAAACCATAATCCGGATATTAAGAAGCTTGTAAAGGGGCTTATGATTGAGAGTTATCTCAAAAGCGGATGTCAGAAGATATCGGATCATATGGTCTACGGACAATCCATAACGGATCCCTGCCTTGGCTGGGAGGAATCAGAACGTCTCATCTACACTCTCGCAGAACTTGTATAAATTGTATATATTTTTGCGTCCCACAATCAGAAACACGCATTTATGCGGGTTTCGTGATAT
>CAMOIV010000145.1 GCA_946616305.1 uncultured Lachnospiraceae bacterium
CGAGCATGCAGCAATTTACGCAGTAAATTAGCGGAATGCGAGTATTGTAGAATTGAACCTGTTTGAATTGTGTTTTCAACTATTGTATACTCATCCACATGAAAAGATACATTAACGCATCATCCCGTTTCTTTCCGTACATACTTATAGCTATCAGCACTGTGATCCTGCTGATCAGGGCGACATACAGCTTCTGCTGGTCTGATGAGACTCTTTATTTTTCCACCTGCAACCGCTTTTATATGGGTGATTCGGTCTTTCTGCACGAATGGTTTCCCACCCAGCTGATCTCGGTGGCTCTGCTGCCCTTTTATGCGGCATACCTTTTTATAACAGGCTCCTCATCAGGGGTGATCCTCTATTTCAGGATCCTCTATGTGATACTCTCTACGGTGGATGCCGTAGTCACATACAGGATACTTAAGCAGCACGTAAGCCCCTATATGGCGTCGGTATCCTCACTGTTACTGATGTTCTATGCTCACCTTAACATAGCGACTCTTTCATATTACACTCTTTCCGTGCAGATGTACCTGTTGTCCATGCTGCTTATCTATCATTATCAAAAGAGCGCAAAAAAGTGGCATCTTGTGGTATCGGGAGTTCTTTTTGCCATAGCGGTCCTCGCTCTCCCAAGCCTTGCTCTGGCCTACTTTGCGGTCGTGTTACTTATTCTCATACTGCTGGCATCGGTACGTTTTATCCGTCTTCCGGATGATATAAAAGCCGGGATAGAGGGGGCGGATCTTTCCTCCATACTGAAGTACACCTTCTTAGGCATATTGATACCTGCAGTGCTTTTCCTCTTATTCCTGCTGAATAATGTATCCGTTACGGATTTCATAAGGGGACTGCCTTACGTTCTGACAGACGAGGAGCACGGCACATCCCTGATATATCCTCTCCGCAAATTCTTCATATCCATAAATGAAGTCTACGGTTACGGCGGATATATCTCATATCTTTTGATCCTGGGCTCCTTTATCGCTTCCTTCTTTAAGATATCAAAGGACAAACGTTTCATTACCGGAGTCTTTACGGCGGATACCCTGCTGCTCATATATCTTTTCACCTGCTCCTTTGGACACACGGGATATATACAGACAACACTGTGTCTATATCTTATCCCCCTTTTCTTCCTGACCGAAAAAAGGGATATGCGTCTGTTCTGGACTCTTATGGTCAGCGGCATGGTACTGTCACTGGTCTACAGCTATTCCTCAAACGGATATCTGTACGTTCTCTCAATGGGACATTTCATTACCTGCATAGGCTGTATCGTCGCAGCAGACAGGTTCATGGAGGAGACCCGTACACTAAGCCGCATATACCCGGTCATACTGACCATCGTCATATGCCTGTCCCTTATACAGACCATGACACTCAGGATCGTAAACATATACAGGGATGCGCCTGTCGAAATGCTGACTGCCAGGATCACGGAAGGACCTGCCAAGGGACTTTGGACCACTCCGGAGCATAAGGAAGCTTATGACAGGGTTTATTCCACCATCATGAATGAATGTCAGAGCGCAGATCTTAACAGCACCGGGTCCGGTGACGGCAGGGGGAATATATTCATAACCAGGATACTGCCCTGGGGATACATGTGCACGGATCTGAGGTGTGCTTCTCCCACGACCTGGCGCACACCCTTTAACAGTGAACGGCTTGAACCCTATTATGAGATGAATCCGGACAGATATCCGGATATGATCCTTGTATTGGACAAGGAGTACGGCAGCTTCCTGACCTGCGGAGACGTGGAAGCGGATCCCTGCCCCAATGAAAATGAAACCGGCGGATTCCTCCGGGATTATATCGATGCGGGTGACTTTGAGATCCTTAATGTTGAATGCGGGACCCTGTATAAGAGACGGTGATCAGTCATCCCCTGAAGATGAAGAAGTACCCTCTTTTGTCTCTTCTACGGTATCAATGATAAAGGGCGGCCGGTTCCTGCTGGCGTCAAAGGTTCTCCAGAGATATTCGCCCAATATCCCCAGCATGAGAAGTATCATTCCCGTGGAGAATAACACCAGACACATAAGAGAAGCCCAACCTTCGATGGGCGTGCCTACAATGAACTTTTCCAGAACCACCTCGATGATCCAGAGGAAGGATATCAGAGCACATATTGCTCCGACCCCGGACATGAACCTGATGGGAAAATAGGAGAAGCTCATCATGGAATCCATGACCAGCTTGATCTTCTTGGCAAAAGTCCATCTGGACTCTCCGATCTCCCTGTCCTTTCTGTGATAATATACCTTATCCGATCTGAACCCGACCCAGAGTATCTGAAGCGTCAGTGCGGAATTCTTTTCGTCAAGTCTCTCCAGGACCTCTATGACCTGTCTGTCAAGGAGATAGCCGTCAAAGCCTCCTTCGGGCATATTCTTGTCTATAAACTTCCGGACTATGGCATAATACGCATTCGCAAAAAGCTTCTTTACGGCAGATTCGTCCCTTGTTTCCCTGACTGCTATAACAACCTTATTGCCCTTCTTCCAGCTCTCATACATATCTGCTATCAGAGTGGAATCCTCCTGCAGGTCGGCCTGCTTGGTGGCTGCACAGTCACCCGTGCATACGCTCAGTCCTGCCAGGATGGCAGCATGCTCTCCGAAATTCCTGGAAAGCCTTACACACTTCACATTATCATCCATGGCACGGATCTCATTCATGATCTCCCATGAATTGTCTCCGGAGCCGTCATCCACAAATACTATCTCATATTCCCCTATTGTTCCCAGTATCTTCTCCTTCATGTCTTCGTACAGGAGCATTAATGTGTCCGAATTATAGTATACCGGGACGACTATCGATATCTTACTCATTTCTGCTTTTGCAGCGTATCCTTTATTCAGCTGCTTGTCCTTTCATAATCATATAGTGATGACTGACTATATATTATCATACTGTTTGGGCTGAAAATCCATAATGATATCATCATCGTCATCATCATTTTCTTTTTGATCCTCAATACCGGGGCCCTGTTCCTGCAGCCCATATCTTGCCTTTATGGATTCAACCACTTCCCCGTCCAGTCGGAGCAGAGCTTCATGTTCACTGTTTACGGCTCTTTCATCCTTCCTGTCAGCCGCTTTTTCAAGCCTTTCAGCCATGGCCGAAAGTGCTTCGGCTCCTATCATCCTGGATGTGCTTTTTAATGCATGAACCGTTATCGCATAGTTTTCCCAGTCCTTTGCGGCATAGAATCGCTTCAGGGCCGAGATGCGGTCTGCTGCTCCCTGTATGTATTCATTGAGAACTTCCCTGTACAGGTTTTCGTCCCCTCCGAAATACTGCATCCCTGCGTTATCGTCTATCAGTTCCGCTTTATCAAAGGGCAGTACCATTTCATCCGGCAGATATCTTAAGACGACCTCCTCAAGAGCATGGCTGTCTATGGGCTTGGCGAGATAATCATCAAAGCCCTCCGACATGTATCTTTCTTTTGCTCCGCTGACAGCATCGGCTGTTAAACAGACAAAAGGGGTCTCGGCATTGGGTCCCTTTTTGTCCTCCCTTATCTTATGCATGGCTTCAACTCCGTCCATCTCAGGCATCCGCTGATCCATGAAAATAATGTCATATTTCTTTTCCGATGCCTTACGTATGGATTCTCTGCCGCTATCTGCCGTATCCACCTGTATATCGGTGTTCTTCAGCAATCCC
>CAMOIV010000146.1 GCA_946616305.1 uncultured Lachnospiraceae bacterium
GGACATAAAGGATCCCCGGGAGGATATGATCTCCCGGGGATTTTATATATCACGCTATGAGCCGGCGCCGCATATCAGCCCTCTATAGCGATGTATTTATTCTCCTCGACTTCCGGCGCCGCCTCCTTCTTGGGAATGTTGAGGGTTAAGATGCCGTTCTCGAACTTAGCCTTGATATCCTCTTCTTTAAGGTTCTCACCTACGTAGAAGGTACGGCTTACGGAACCCTGATATCTTTCCCTGCGGATGTAATGATCCTTCTCATCCTTCTCATCATCTGTTTTTGAAGTGGTGGCATTGATGGTCATGTATCCGTCCTTCAATGTAGCCTTTATATCCTTTTTGTCGATGCCCGGAAGGCTCATCTCAAGCTGATATCCGTCATCGCTCTCCTTAACGTCCGTCCTCATGAGCTCACCTGCATGGGCATTGTGCTGATCCATGGTTCTGAAGGGTGTCTTGAAGAAATCATCATCAAAAAGATCATCAAAAATGTCTGTTCTGAAAATACTGGGTGTGTACAACATAACTGTTACCTCCTTATGATATTGTTTGCCTCCTCTGCCTTGGCAGTGTGGCTTTTCGTCTTTGCCGGTTCACAGGATGCATACGGTCTTTTCTTTTATTCCTGCCGTGTTCCCTTGAACTGATTATGTTATAGCACACTTGTTAGCACTCGTCAAGGGTGAGTGCTAACATAATTTGTGAAAACTTTGTGAACGCCCAAAACACGCGGTTTTGCATATTCTTCTTCTAATTCATGCAGTATGGGTGGTAAAATAAATACACTTGTACAGTCGAAGCATAAACAGTCAGGGAGATAGCAATGCCACAGATGTCATTATTTGAACTGAATACACCGAAACCGCTGGCTGCAAGACTTAGGCCCTCTTCACTGGATGAATATGTGGGGCAGGAGCATCTTGTGGGAAAGGATGGGGTATTGAGACGTCTGATCGAAAACGATCAGATATCTTCCATGATATTCTGGGGTCCTCCCGGTGTGGGCAAGACTACTCTGGCTCAGATCATAGCTCAAAGCACAAAGGCCAGGTTCATCACCTTTTCGGCTGTTACCAGCGGTATAAAAGAGATCCGGGATGTTATGAAGGAAGCCGATGAGATGAACAACTACGGGCAGCGGACCATAGTGTTCATCGATGAGATACATCGCTTCAATAAAGCTCAGCAGGATGCCTTTCTTCCCTTTGTAGAGAAGGGGACCATCATACTTATAGGAGCCACTACCGAGAATCCTTCCTTTGAGGTGAACGGGGCTCTGCTTTCAAGGTGCAAGGTTTTCGTTCTTAAAGAGCTGAAAAAGGAGGATATAGCGGATCTTTTGAGAAAGGCCCTTAAGAACCCCAAGGGTCTGGGGGATCAAAAGATAGATATACCGGAGGATCTGATAGAGGTGATAGCCGCCTTTTCCAACGGAGATGCCAGGATGGCTCTTTCCACTCTGGAGATGGCGGTGCTGAACGGAGAAAAGGGCTCTGACGGCAGGATCCTGGTCACAAAGCAGATAATAGAACAGATCACCGGAAAGAAAACCCTTCTGTATGATAAGAACGGAGAGGAGCACTATAATCTGATCTCCGCCCTGCACAAATCCATGAGAAATTCGGATCCTGATGCGGCTGTATACTGGCTGGCGAGAATGCTTGAGGCAGGAGAGGATCCGCTCTATATAGCCAGGCGGATAGTGAGATTTGCTGCCGAAGATGTGGGGCTTGCAGATCCTTCGGCCCTTCCTCTTGCTGTGTCCGTATACCAGGCCTGCCATTTCATCGGGGTCCCCGAGTGTAATGTGCATCTGACCGAGGCGGCGGTGTATCTGTCACTTGCACCCAAGTCAAATTCCATGGAGACCACATACCTTTCCGCAAGAGATGATGCCTTAAATGATATTGCTGAGCCTGTACCTATGAACATAAGAAACGCTCCCACAAGTCTTATGGATGAATTGGGCTATGGGAAGGGATATAAATACGCTCATGACTATGAGGATAAGCTTACAAGCATGCAGTGTCTGCCCGATTCTCTTTTAGGCACAGAATACTACCACCCCGGCGATCAGGGGGAGGAAGCACGTTTTGCAGAAAGACTGGAATATATCAAAAAGTGGAAGGAAGAGCATTAATCCTTCCTGACTTTTTTTGCCACTATGATGAGTCGGCCGTTCTTTACATGGTAGTTACAGGTTGAAAGAGTGAGGAGCTCATCTCCCCATTCCATATCCACGCCGGTATCGTACAGGGCATTTTCCTTAACATGCTCCACGAAATAATCAAAGTCCGCCTTATCGGACAGATCAGTGTAGTAATAATACCTGAACCGCCCGTCGTCCTCGTCCTTTTCTTCACGATATATATCCACATCTCCCATGTCCGAATAGAGGTCAAGATCTGCCAGGGTGATGGAGGATTCGTCAATCCCTTCAGTATCCTCACCTTTTTCCTCCATTTCCTGCTTTTTCTTTTCGAGGCTTGCCTCCATCAGCTCCTCATCCTCATTTTCCCTGTCGGATTCGGTCTCAAGCTCATCCTCTTCTATCTGGGAAAGAAATACCGCAGCAAGCTCATATTCGTTTTCTTCATACAGGGAATCAAAATTTATCTTGGTATGTGTCCTTCCGAAGTTCGGGTCCTCATATTTATTAAGGGCTCCGAAGCTGCTCCCGTCCTTCATATTATGGCCGTAGATCAGGGTGTTGTTGTAACCATCCTGCCAGTTTACGGCAATGAAAAGACTGCCCCGCTCCTGCTCCTTGCCGTCTATGGAGCGGTGAAGGAAATAATTCTGGGAATTGGGGGTATATACTACCGGCTCGTCGAGGCCCAGCCCTTCTATGGTGAGCCAGCCGGATACATAAGGATTGATATCGAGGAGATCATAGTATCTGGGCAGGACCTCCCTCTCCGGTACATCTTCAGCTTCGGATTCTTCCGTATCAGCCGGGACGTCTTCCCCGGAAACTGTCAGATCCCCGGCTTCGTTATCGGAGACACCGGCACTGTCTTCTGAAGCTTTATCCTCCAATGCACTTTCCGGATCATCGTTATCAGAGCCGGAGGCCGCTTCATCTTCTCCACTCTGTGCGGTAATGGGGATATCATCGGAGGAGGCTGTCTTCAAAGAAAAAAGCCTGATGCCGCGCTCGGACATGTCCTTGGATGATATGAGCCCGAAAACTATGAGCCCCATCAGAGCGAGAAAAGACAATATGGCGAATACATATAGGAAACGGTTTTTCATGAGCAGTATCCCCTTGCAATCATCTCATCATGCAGATTTTATCACAACAGGCAAGCCGGTTCTACCGTTGTTATATCCGCCGCCCGGGACTGTACCCGTATTTGACATATGCGAGCAGTCGGTCTTACTATTCTTACATTGAGTCAGTCATGCCGTCTTGTGTATACTGACTCCTGCTCTGTAACAAAACAATAAAGCATACTTTATTGCCAATCTGTATAGAGTTCGACGGGAGAAGGTATTTTCTGCGCAGTACTTTTTCGAGGCGTGATGTTACTTGGAAAGTGCTCCAAAATCAGGGGCTCGCGTACAGGATGTACGCGAGAGGCAGTACTGAACATGGATGTGAATACTGCCGTCCCCGTGGAG
>CAMOIV010000147.1 GCA_946616305.1 uncultured Lachnospiraceae bacterium
GCACTTTCCAAGTGACATCACGCCTCGAAAAAGTACTGCGCAGAAAACACCTTCTTCCGCCTTGCCCTGCGACTTGGCCAACAAATGCAATAAAGCATGGCTTCTTGCGGCCTTGCCCCAAGAAGCCATAGAGCAAGCCATTTAAAACCGACTGCGTCGGGGCTTGCTCTTAGCGAGTTTTAAGTTATATCACGAAACCCGCATAAATGCGTGTTTCTGATTGTAGGACGCAAAAACATATACCTTGTTGTGCACTCTGATGATAGGAGGGGAGAAATGAGATATTACACACTAAGGCATAACGAAACGGCCCATGTGGCCTGCTCAAAGGACGGAAAAAAGGCATATATACTGCGGGCATACATGACAATGAACGTCATGCTCCTTAAGGGGCATGACGGGACCATACCGCCGCTTTCCGAGGAAGTGGACCTTGAGGATCCGGATGTAAGGATACTGTCGCCCATGCCCCATCCCAGACAGGATGTCATATGCCTGGGTATTAATTACAGGGATCATGCAAAGGAGGCCAAGGAATTTGATCCGGGTGCCTTCTCAAAGGAGATGGAGGACCCCATTTTCTTCTCAAAGCGCGTCAATTATTCCCAGGGCACGGGTAGTGTGATACCGGCTCACGCAGATATCTGTGATTCCCTTGATTATGAGACTGAGCTGGGGGTCATCATCGGGAAGGAAGCCTGCAATGTCAAGGCCGAGGATGCTCTTGAATACATCTTCGGATATACCATAGTCAATGATGTGTCCGCCAGGAATCTCCAGACCAGGCACAAGCAGTGGTATTTTGGCAAGAGCCTTGACGGCTTCACACCCATGGGACCATGCATAGTCTCCCGGGATGAGTTTGACGGTATACCTAAGCTTGATCTTAAAACGTATGTTAACGGTGAACTAAGACAGTCATCAAATACAGGGAATCTCATAACGGATATACCTAGGATCATAGAGGTGCTGTCAAGCGGTATGACTTTGGAGCCGGGGACCGTTATAGCAACAGGGACTCCTTCCGGAGTAGGCATGGGCATGGATCCGCCTACATTTCTGAATAAGGGCGATGAGGTCATATGCGAGATCGAGGGCATAGGACGCCTTGTGAATACTGTGCAGTGAAGCGGCAGGGATCTTCTGTATTATATATATGAATCATGGTATCATATAAAGAGGTCGGCAATATTTTGGACAAAGGAGGGAATTGATGTTTAAGTGTAAAAGCTGCGGCGGAGATCTGGTCTTAAACATCGCCGGGCAGGAATTGAAGTGTCCATTCTGCGACAGTGTCTTTCCCGTCAGCGATTTTGAAGACGCAAACGAGATCAAGGAGCAGGAGGTCTTTGAAACTACTATCTACACCTGTACACAGTGCGGCGCAGAGATCATGACCACGGACAACACGGCGGTCACATTCTGCAGTTACTGCGGTACGGAGGCCAATCTGCAGGGAAGGCTCAGCCAGGAGAAAAGGCCGAAATTCATTATTCCCTTTAAGCAGACAAAGGAACAGTGCAAGAAGATATACAGCGAGCACGCCAAAAAGGAACCCTATGCGCCCAAGGAGTTTTCGGACCCTGAGTTCCTTGAGAACTTCAGAGGCATATATATCCCTTACTGGGAGATGAGTGTGGGATTCGACAACAATCCTGAGCTTAAGGTCAAGGAAACCTATACCAGCGGCGATTATGATTATACCGATGAGTATACGGCAAACCCTCAGCTTAAGGGCACACAGATACCCATCCCTCAGGATGCATCGGCAAGCTTTGATGATGAGATATCCGCGCAGATAGCTCCCTTTAACAAGGAAGACATGGTGGATTTCAATCCTGCCTATCTTGCAGGCTTCTTTGCGGATACTGCAGACGTGGATGCCGATGTCTATACGGAGAAGGCCATGGCCATGGCTCAGGACCACGTCATAAAGGACGTAGCATCCCAGTTCAGACCGGGAGCGAACGTGATGGTTCCATCCGATATGGCATCAAGGAATGAGATCTTCGGCAGCAAGATCGAGGGATCACACCTTAACCTCTTTCCTGTCTGGTTCCTTACCTGGAGGCAGGGAGACAGACTTGCTTACGGTGTGGTAAACGGCGAGACCGGTAAGCTGGCAGCCGATGTTCCGGTGGACGTTAAGAAATTCCTTAAGGTGTCCGCCATCATCGCTGTCATACTGTTCGCAGTATCAACTATAACCAGTGTGCTGGTACTGCCGGCAACAGTACTCATGATATCTGCCATAGCTGCAGCCATAGTGCACATCCTGTATAAGCAGGAGCTTGTATCCATAGTGGAGCGGGAGACCCACGCAAACGATCTGGGGGCTCTCAGCGGTGAAGACCTGGACAAAGCCAAGGATGATATCAAAAAGACAGGTGTCAAGAAGAAGGGCAAGGTCGGTACCATCGTAGCGGTATTTGCCGTCGCGGTGATCGTATTCCTTATGTTCAGCATAGAGAATGCAGCTTCCCGTGCTTCCTTTACCTGCTTTGCCATAAGTGTAATGGGTGTGATACTTTTCGTGACATCCCTGAAGTACATAGGCAGGATCCAGGGAGGAAGTATGAAACTCATGTCCCTCCTGATGCTGGCGGCAGAGATCGCAGCCTTTTTTATAGCCGTGTCAAAGCCGGTAAGTGACTGGATATATTACGGAGGCAGCATCGTTTCCCTTGTTGCTGTAACGGTGGTGTCCCTGGCTATGATAAATCAATACAACCGTCTTACTACCCGGCCTTTACCGGAGTTCCATAACAGGGAAGGAGGAAACAAAGATGTGGGAGCATAGATTATCGATCAAGATCTTTGCCATACCGGCACTTGCACTGCTGTTCGCTATGCTTTTCATGAGAGCAGCATATGCTTATGATGCCTTATACACCAATCCCGATACGGGGTACAGTGCGTATATCGTTGATGATGAGGATCTCCTTACCGATGAGGAGGAAGAGTCTCTGCTGAATGACCACATGATCGGCATTACCGAGTATGGCGGGGTGTCCTTCTACACCACTTCCTCGTCAGACGTGGAAAAGACAACGCGGGATTTATGTTACGCCCTGTTCAACAATGACAGCGGTACGACTCTTTGCATCGATATGGGAGACAGAAAGATATCCGTACAGAGCAGCGGTGCCATATACAAGAGGATCAATAAAGCCTATGGCAGCACCATAACCGATAACATCTATAAGTACGCTTCGTCGGAAGACTATTACGGATGCGCCGCAGAGGGCTTTGACGAGATATATACCCTCCTTGAAGGCGGCAGGATAGCCCAGCCCATGAGATACATATCCAATTTCTTCATGGCTATAGTATTTGCCCTTATAATCAATTTCCTGTATGTATGGATCAGTAAGGGTAAGGTTACCGTGGATAATGAGGTTCTTATAGCAGCTGCGGCCGGTGCCGTGGTAGGTACAGTAGTAGGCAAGAACCTTGTCAGCAGTCATAAGACACGCCATACCTCTAACTCAAGCGGTGGAGGTCACGGCGGTGGCGGCGGTGGCGGAGGCTTCTCCGGCGGCGGAGGAAGCCACAGCTTCTGAT
>CAMOIV010000148.1 GCA_946616305.1 uncultured Lachnospiraceae bacterium
CCCATTGTACAGCAGATGATCATTGACTGTCTGAGATACTGGGTGACGAATTACAGAGTAGACGGATTCAGGTTCGATCTTGCCAGTATTCTGGGAAGAAATGAGGACGGGTCGCCCATGAGCAAGCCGCCTCTTCTGCAGTCTCTGGCCTTTGATCCCATACTTGGTAAGGTGAAGCTCATAGCTGAGGCATGGGATGCTGGAGGCATGTATCAGGTAGGTTCCTTCCCTTCATGGAACAGGTGGATGGAATGGAACGGCAAATACAGGGATGACATGAGGGCATTTTTGAAGGGAGATCTATGCAAGGCAGCGGCTGCAGCCAGTAGGATCACCGGATCACCCGACCTTTATGATCCGGAGATCAGAGGCTTTAACGCTTCCGTTAATTTCCTCGACTGTCACGACGGGTTCACCCTCCATGATCTGTATACCTATAACCAGAAGCATAATGAGGATAATGACTGGGGCGGAACCGACGGAGACGATAACAATCTGTCCTGGAACTGCGGCATAGAGGGTGAGACAACCGATAAGGCTGTCCGTACTCTCAGGGAAAGGATGATAAAGAATGCATTTGCTGCCCTTATGACGAGCCGCGGGACACCCATGTTCTTTATGGGCGACGAATTCGGGAATTCCCAGGGAGGAAATAATAACGCATATTGCCAGGACAATAACATCTCCTGGCTCAACTGGGATGATCTGAAAACAAATAAGAAGCAGTTCGAATTCTGCAAATTCATGATAGCATTCAGGAAAAAGCATCCTGCCATAAGGAAGCATCTGGAGCCCTGCTCCATAGGTCTGCCTGAGGTATCCTGTCACGGATGTATTCCCTTTGAACCCGATTACTCCGACGACAGCCATTATCTTGGGGTGATGTTTGCAGGGAGTACCGAAAAGAAAAAAGATGATGTTGTATATATAGCATTGAACACCTACTGGGAGGATGTTCGTATAGAACTTCCCATACTACCCGAGGGAAGAAGATGGAGACAGGTTGTCGACACATTTGAGATCTCGTCCATCACGAAAGGCAAGGTGAACCTTGATGAAGGAGTGGTCATGCGGCCCAGATCCCTCAGGATCTTTGTGATGGAGGATGCATAAAGCTTGTAAGCGCAGTTCTTTATAATACAGGAGAAGGGTTTTGGAGGATTGGGAGCTTTTTCTGCGTAAGGCCATATTTACCGATTTCTTAAGAGATCAGCATCGTGACGCCGAAGAGAAGATGAGTGAGCTCATACTCAGGAAGAACGGAGGCAAGCTCTTCAGATATCGTCCTCTGGATGATGCGGAGGCAGGTCTTATAAATAACGGAAATGTATATTTCTGCCGTGCCGTCAGGTTTGAGGGAGCAGGTGATGTTGTGATGAGATTTAAAAGCTACCTGTCCTGCTTCACCGACGATCTGAAAAGCGAGGCCATGTGGTATAAATACGCGGACCGCGGCGAGGGCATGTGCCTTGAGTACAACTTTGAGGATCTGCAAAAATTCGCAGAGGCCAACAAGCTTGTCCTGCTGCCCGTGATATATGATGATGAAGAGCATGATGAGCTTACGGGAATGGTGGGAAACATCCTTTCCATGATGACCAAGAGCACTGATCAGGCCGGTGAATTCGAGTGGCGGCTTTGGAAATACGACAAATCCAGCTCCGATATAGGCAAGATACTATCAGGAGTCTATCCACGTAAGATCCATTTTGGAGATATGGTGAATCAGGATACGGGAACCTTCAGGGAGATGAACCGTATCTGCAACGAAAAGAACATAGAGGTTTTGATCAAGGAAAAGGGGATATACTGAATTGGATCCGGAAACGATAATAGTAGTGGACTTCGGCGGGCAGTACAACCAGCTCATAGCCAGAAGAGTCAGGGAATGCAATGTATACTGTGAGATAGCTTCATACCGGACGCCTCTGGAGAAACTGCTTGAAAAGAAGCCCAAAGGCCTTATACTTACCGGCGGTCCCAGCAGCGTAAATGAGGAAAATGCCGCTCTATGCGAAAGAAAGCTGTTCGAAAGCGGCATACCCGTTTTGGGATTGTGCTATGGGGCTCAGGTTATGATGCACGTCCTCGGAGGAGAGGTAAGGCAGGCCGATAACAGGGAATACGGCAGGACCCAAGCGTGGCTTGACACGTCTTCCCCGCTGTTTGAGGGCCTTCCCGAGGATAATCCCGTTTGGATGAGTCATTTTGATTATATCAGCAGGATGGCACCGGGATTTCAGTCCGTGTCTCATACGGACAACACACCGGTGGCAGCGGCTCAGTGTCCTCAAAAGGGTCTGTATTGCATACAGTTTCATCCGGAGGTCCTTCACACGGAAAACGGCACAAAGATGCTCTTCAATTTTGTCAGGAACATCTGCGGATGCAGCGGAAGCTGGCGCATGGATTCCTTTATTGAGGGCTCCGTAGAGAGCATCAGGGGGAAAGTAGGAAACGGAAGAGTATTACTTGCTCTGTCCGGAGGGGTTGATTCTTCCGTTGCGGCGGCTTTACTGTCCAGGGCCATAGGTAAGCAGCTGACCTGTGTTTTCGTGGATCATGGTCTCCTAAGAAAAGACGAAGGCGATGAAGTAGAGGCGATATTCGGGGAGAAGGGCAAGTTTGATCTGAACTTCATCCGGGTTAATGCCCAGGATAGATTCTATGACAGGCTTTCCGGCGTGAGCGAGCCCGAGCAAAAGAGAAAGATAATAGGTGAAGAGTTCATACGCGTGTTTGAGGAGGAAGCAAAAAAGATCGGTGCCGTAGAGTTTCTGGCTCAGGGGACCATATACCCCGACGTGGTGGAGTCGGGACTTGGAGGAGAGTCTGTTGTCATCAAGTCTCATCACAATGTGGGCGGACTTCCAAAGAACGTGGAATTCAAGGATCTGATCGAACCTCTCCGTGATCTTTTCAAGGACGAAGTCCGTAAGGCAGGCCTGAAGCTTGGCATACCCGAGAGACTTGTATTCCGTCAGCCTTTCCCCGGACCGGGACTGGGCGTCAGGATAATCGGCGAGATAACCCCTGATAAAGTAAGGATGGTGCAGGAGGCAGATGCCATATATCGCGAGGAAGTGGCAAAGGCCTGTGACCTATGGAGAGAAGAAAATGCCCCGGATCATACCCGGGATGCAGATACCGGCGGGAACACTGATAGGATCCCGGATGCTGATGAACTGTTTATCAGGAACAGGGGATCCGTTCCGCCCTGGATGCCTGACCAGTATTTCGCGGCCCTCACCAATATGCGTTCTGTCGGCGTCATGGGCGACGAGAGGACCTACGATTATGCGGTGGCCCTCAGAGCCGTTCGTACCGTGGATTTCATGACTGCGGATGCAGCCGAGATACCCTTTGAAGTACTGAAGCGCACCATGAGCCGGATCATAAATGAAGTACGCGGAGTAAACAGGGTATTCTATGACCTCACCAGCAAACCCCCCGGAACGGTAGAGCTGGAGTAGTGCCAGGTGGCTTATATTTTCTATATAGTACTTTTGATAGC
>CAMOIV010000149.1 GCA_946616305.1 uncultured Lachnospiraceae bacterium
ATTTGTCACATTCTGACATATAAATATCAAATAATGCCATGTGGACAGGATACAGCCATGTCATATACTGTAAGTGCCTTTTTATCGATCACATGCATAAATCCGGGAGAGATCCCGGCTTGTTTGAAAGGGCATTTTAATGAATATTATATGGCATGACAGATCTAAACAGTTTCATCTGTATAACGATAAGATCAGTTATATCATAGGCGTTACCCCGGTGGGAGAACTTGGGAATATCTACTTCGGCAGACGTATCCACGACAAGGAGGATATGTCCTATGTGGTGAACCGCATGGGACTGGCCAACGTTGCGGTGGATCCCGACACGGAGAGCTATTCCAGGGAGCTTAACCGCCAGGAGTATCCGTCCTTTGGTACTACTGACTTCGGTACACAGGCATATGAGATAGAGTGTGAGAACGGGTCGAGAGTCAGCTCCTTCGTCTATAAGGATCATGAGATCTTTAAGGGGAAAAAGGGCCTTTCAGGTCTGCCGGCTACCTACGCCGATGAGAGCGAGGCCATGACACTGGAGGTCCACTTAAAGGACGATCTTGCAGGCATGTGTCTTACACTTTCCTATACCATCTTTGATAAATACCCTGTCATCACCAGACATGCAGTCTTTGCCAACAAGGGGGCTGCTGCTGTGAAGCTTACCAGAGCACTGAGCATGTGCCTGGATCTGCCGGATCAGGATTATGATCTCATGCATTTTTGCGGTGCATGGGCAAGAGAGAGGATACCGGATGTTAAGAGATTGTCTCCCGGTGCCGTATCCATTGAGAGCAAGAGAGGCGTATCGAGCGCAAATGAGAATCCCTTCGTCATAGTCAAGAGGCCTCTCACGGACGACAGGGCAGGCGAGGCCATGGGCTTTTCCTTCGTTTACAGCGGAAATTTCCTTGCCAAGGCTGAGTGCGACACCTTCGGACGCACCAGGCTCCTCATGGGGATACATCCCGACAGGTTCACCTGGCCCCTTGATAACGGGGAGAGCTTTGAGACCCCTGAGGTGGTCATAGCATGGACTTCAGAGGGCTTGAACGATCTCAGCCAGACATATCACGCACTCTACAACAACAATCTTGTCAGAGGCATCGGAAAGAACACTCCCAGACCCATAATCATCAATAACTGGGAAGCAACCTTCATGGATTTCGATGAGGAAAAGATCCTCAGTATTGTTAAAAAGGCCAAGGAAGCGGGTGTGGAGCTTTTCGTCCTGGATGACGGGTGGTTCGGCGAGAGGAATGATGACACCGCAGGCTTGGGTGACTGGGTTGAGAACAGAGACAAGCTGCCTCAGGGCATGGCAGGCCTTTCCAGTAAGGTAAACGCCATGGGCATGAAGTTCGGCTTCTGGATAGAGCCGGAGATGGTTAATCCCAACAGTAACCTGTACCGCAGGCATCCTGAGTGGGCACTGTCTGTTCCGGGCAGGAAAGCTTCTCTTGGCAGGCATCAGCTGGTACTTGATTTTTCAAGGCCCGAGGTTGTGGATTACATCTTTGAGATGCTGGAGAAGGTCATCAGCGGGGCTGATGTGAGCTATATCAAGTGGGATATGAACAGATCCCTTACCGAGGTTTTCAGCCAGGGACATGAGGCAAAGGATCAGGGCACTATATACCACAGGTACGTGATGGGCGTGTACAGTCTCTACGAGCGCTTAAGAAAGGCCTTTCCGGAGATCCTTTTCGAGTCATGTTCGTCGGGCGGCAACAGATATGATGCGGGTATGCTTTACTACGCACCTCAGGCATGGTGCTCGGATAATACGGACGCCATGGACCGGATCATGATACAGTACGGAACCTCATACGGATATCCCATATCCTCCATAGGGGCCCATGTATCGGCGGTACCCAACCAGCAGACAGGCAGGAGCGTACCGATAAAGACAAGGGCGGATGTGGCATATTTCGGAACCTTCGGCTACGAGCTGGATCTTAACACCTTGGATGACGGGGAATTCGAGGAGGTTAAGGAGCAGATCGCCTTTATGAAAAAGTACAGGGAACTGCTGCAGTTCGGCAGATTCTACAGACTGAGGTCTCCCTTTGAGAGTGACCAGTGCGCCTGGATGGTTGTATCCGAGGATAAGAAGAAGGCCATATTTGCACTGTACTGCATGAGATCCAATGTGAATCAACTGCCCGGTTTCCTGAAGCTACAGGGACTGGACGATGACACTGTATATGTTCTTCGGGGAGAAGAGTATTACGGAGATGAGCTGATGAACCTGGGAGTGACCCTCACAGGACTTAGCAGCAATATACTTACCACCGGACAGGATTATCTGTCTTATGTAGAGGTACTTGAAGCAAAATGATCGATGTCACAAATTGACATCATTAGGACACGAAATACCATGCCATAGGATCCGGCGATCTATTATGATGAACCTGTGATCGATATTAAGGTACTAAGGCGTGAACATTTATTTCAGATTTTCAGGAGGAAAAAAATCAATGAAAAAGAAACTGATCGCTGTTTTACTCAGTGCCATAACCGCTATGACCATGATCGGCTGCGGCGGACAGGCAGCAACGGATGCCGCTCCCGCACCTGCAGCAGAGGAGGCTGCTCCTGCAGAGGATACGGCTGAAGCACCTGCAGCAGAGGAGGCTGAGGCTCCCGCAGCAGAAGAGGAAGAAGAGCCGGAGAGCATCGGAAGCAGCGTGGCAGGCGAACTTTCCATCACCATCTGGGATGAGGGCCAGAGACCCGGACTCCAGCAGATCGTTGATGAGTGGAGTGAGCAGTCAGGCGTTAAGGCTACCATACAGGTAGTTGACTGGAACGATTATTGGACACTGCTTGAGGCAGGCGCTACAGGCGGAGAGCTTCCCGATGTATTCTGGATGCATTCAAACGTAGCTCAGAAGTATATGGAGAACGACATGCTCCTTGACCTCACTGACAGGATCGCATCAAGCGACAAGATCGACCTCAACAATTACTATGAAGGTATCGTAAAGCTTTATCAGTCAGACGGAAAGCAGTATGCGATCCCCAAGGATATCGATACCATCGCTCTTTGGTACAACAAGACCATATTTGATGAGATGGGCGTTGACTATCCCGATGATACCTGGACATGGCAGGATTTCTCAGACGCAGCAGCTAAGCTTACAAACGATGATCACTGGGGATATGCCATAGCTCCCGGCAACAACCAGGAAGGCTACTACAACACCATTTATTCAATGGGCGGATATGTAATAAGTGATGACAAGAAGACCTCAGGCATGGATG
>CAMOIV010000150.1 GCA_946616305.1 uncultured Lachnospiraceae bacterium
TGCCGCTGGGCTCCCCGTACAGAGCAAAACAGATAGCATCAAAGATAGTGGTCTTACCTGCTCCGGTATCTCCGGTTATCAGGTAGAGCCCCCTGTCTCCAAGCTTTTCCATGGGTATCTCTTCGCTCCCCGCATAGGGCCCGAAGGCTGACATCTTAAGATAAAGCGGTCTCATACTCCTGCCCTCCAGACCGACTCGATACACTCCTGTATGAAGTCCCTCTGCTCATCGGACATCGGCTGAT
Source organism: uncultured Lachnospiraceae bacterium (assembly GCA_946616305.1). GTDB lineage: Bacteria > Bacillota > Clostridia > Lachnospirales > Lachnospiraceae > NK4A144. The sequence goes on from CAMOIV010000150.1 coordinate 246, forward strand.
TGTTCTGCTTCTCATAGAATTCTCCGAAAATGTCTATGGGACTTTTCCTTTCAATGTCCTTGACATCACTGATCACCCTCTGCTCCCGGGTCCTCTTATTATCATATGTTAAGGACATGAGATTCGGATATATGATCCTGAGCTTGCTTACGGCATCTATCACGTCGTTCTCATCCGTCAGGATCACATGGATGTAGTCGTTCACATCACCTTCATCCCCTCTGCCCTTTTCCAATATCTCCTCAAAGGTACCTCTGATCTCCCTGAGCTCATGCATGGGCGTAAGAGGGATCTCATCTATGGTGATATCTCCCTTTTCCTTAAGTTCCACCACGGTTATGGACTTGACATGATCCTTTTCGGAAAATGAATACTTCAGAGGGGTTCCGCAATATCTCACGGTTTCCCGTCCTATGGACTGCTTGCCGTGTATGTGTCCCAAAGCCACATAATCAAAGGGGTCAAATACAGACGCATCCACGTTATCAAGTCCTCCCACCACGACTTCCTCGGAGTCACATCTTGCTGCCCCTGTCACAAACTGATGGGCAATCAGCACGTTTCTCATAGACACATCCACGTTCATGTGCTCTATGGCCACACGGCATGCATCGGTATGATCATTTATCTCATCGTCGGGAAATATGCTCCTTACAGCTGCAGGCTTGATAAAGGGAAGAAGGTATATGTTCACGGGGCCGAATTCATCCTCCGCCCTGCAGCATACGATACTGCCGTCATATACCGGTGCAAGATGGATCCCGGCTGCGTCCACAAGCCTTCCGTGATCCGAAAACCTTACGGCGGAATCATGATTGCCGCTTATGGCATAGACCGGTATCCCTTTCTTTGCGAGACTTATGAGAAAGTCATCCCACAGGGTCATGGCATCCTCGGAGGGAACGGATCTGTCATATATGTCCCCCGCCACTATGACCCCGTCGGGCTTTTCTCTGTCGCATATGGTCAGTATTTCTTTAAGTATGTATTCCTGATCCTCTGTCAGGGAGAACTCGTTAAGCCTTTTCCCCAGATGAAGATCGGATAAATGAAAAAGTTTCAAGATCCACCCCCCGGATATCATCCCAAGAATAAGCAGCGTACCGATACAACCGGATACTATTGCGGCAGGATATCAGTACGCCGTAAGATATTCGCTCATGACAGGTGATTTACCGGAGATCTGTATGATGTCCCAGCTAACCTCGTCTCCTATAGGAGAGCTTACCACAAGAGATCCGTTTGGCAGCCCTTCCGGTACAGTCACCTGATAAACCAACGCTTCTCCTTTGTTGATCTCATGTTTCCTGCCACTTGCGGACCCTTCAGATGCATAGGAGCCCGGCTCGATATGAACACTCAGTCCGTCCTCCAGGGACACCACCACTACTCTGTCATATGCATCCTTGTCATATACTATGGGCCTTGGAAGCTTATCCAGTATCCTCTCCGGAGGATTCACGATCACTAAAGCCACTGCATTCCCCGGCGCATTATACGTAAGCTTCTCCCACTGCTTATCTCCTCCCAGCAGGTATTCGTAGTATGAGAGCACTGCCTTATCATGAGGCTCGCATTCATACTTTTCGGTAAATTCATCCTCGTTACCCTTCTCGTCAACGATCCAGCATTCGGCGCCAACAGTCTTATCATCTATCCATTTCACACCGTAGACCTCTCCCTCATTCACCCATCCTATCGGATGTCCCCAGAAATCATATACCTCGTTGAACATGGAATAGACTGCGGTGGAGAGATCATCATCCCGCCATGTCAGATTGGCTCCCTGGATATCATATTCGAAGTTTCCGGAATTCGTATTATAGAATTCATACATACCGAAATGGGGATTAACATGGCAGTCAAGTATTATCCAGTCCCCCACCTCATATGCATCCGTAATGGCATTAACAGCCGGTACTTCTTCTCTCACATCCATGTCTTTGCCGTCTATGGTAAAGACGGTCCCCTCATAGCTGTAATCATGGGAAGAACTCTTTTCACTGCCGCTCTTTCCCTCTTTGCCCCCCTCAAAATCTCCTATGGGAGTCCAGGATATATTGACACACCGTTTCTCGTAATCATCCATCATGCGGGAGAACTCATCTTCAGGAAGGTCTATCTCATCCGACTCCGCGGCTTCACAAGAACCGGTGGTATTATGATATGTGCCTATATCTCCGGACTCCTTCTCATCGGTAAAGTAGAAATCAACCCAGACGCTCTCCTGTCCGTTGTCGCTCAGGCGATATTCTCCCATAAACGTACTGGCTACTCCTCCGGAACCGAGATAGTAGAAATGCCCATTACCAAGAGATCTGTGGCTGCTTCTGGCCCAGCCTTCTATGACGGGAAAGGGCTTTTCATCCTTAACCGTAAAGATGCTGTAAATGAAGCTCGTGGGGCCTTCTCCGTAATCCTCATCTCCCCCTACCAACAGCTCAGGGATACCGTCACCGCTCATATCCTCTATAACATAGCCTATGACCTTCATAAGATCATCATCACCGGGATACATAGCCCTCTCCATCAGGCCGTCGGAAATGTATTTATAGGTCCGGTCATAGTCATATCCTTTATCCATCACCTCATAGACTTCGGATAATACCGGAGCATATATCTCTTCGTAATGTGCCGCATCGTCACCGGCTTCTTCTTCCTGTTTTTCCTTCTGCTCTTCCCCGGATCCCTCTGCAGACTCTTTTAAGGCCTTGTCGTCTCCCCCGGACTTTTCCGTGTCTTCGGCCTTGTCCTCTTCTGATGCCGCCTCATCGGATGACGCTTTACTGTCACTGTCATCACTTACGGTATCCTTGATGTTTTCGAGCTTACCGGCAAGGCTTCCCTTTTCGTCCTTATTGCCGCATCCCGATAAAAGTGTCATTACCAGTGCAATGCAGAGAATACATGCAATAACCTTCTTTTTCATGATCAAACCGCTCCTTTTGAAATCACTGTCAAAATCGTCATTTTTGTGTATCGCGGGATATTTTTTTGCTTCA
>CAMOIV010000151.1 GCA_946616305.1 uncultured Lachnospiraceae bacterium
AAATTATGGGCACGCTTATGAGCGCTATGCGCGAATGTGCCCCGGAAAATGAGCCTGTGGCTTGAAATATTCAGAATCATAAAATGTTCAAGGAGGATAATAACTCATGGCAAGACGTAAATTAGTAGCCGGCAACTGGAAGATGAACATGACACCTACCCAGGCTGTTGAGCTGGTGAATACATTAAAGCCCTTAGTGGCATCTGACGATGTTGATGTTCTTTTCTGCGTACCCGCTATCGATATACCTGCAGTAGTTGAGGCATGCAAGGGTACCAATATCAAGGTCGGCGCAGAGAATATGTACTTTGAAGAGAAGGGTGCATATACAGGTGAGATCTCACCCGACATGATAGTTGATGCAGGTGCGACCCATGTCATCATAGGTCATTCCGAGAGGAGAGAGTACTTCGGTGAGACAGATGAGACTGTTAACAAGAAGGTCCTTAAGGCTTTCGAGCACGGTCTTATTCCCGTTATCTGTTGTGGAGAGTCTCTTACCCAGCGTGAGCAGGGTATCACCATTGACTGGATCAGACAGCAGATCAAGATCGCTTTCCTTAATCTTACAGCCGATCAGGCAAAGAAGGCGGTTATAGCTTATGAGCCTATCTGGGCTATAGGAACAGGTAAGACTGCTACATCAGATCAGGCCGAAGAAGTATGTGCAGCCATCAGAGAGTGTATCAAGGAGCTTTACGGTGCTGATGTTTCCGAGAATATCATCATCCAGTACGGCGGATCCGTGAATGCCGGTAATGCGGCAGAGCTTTTCGCAAAGCCCGATATAGACGGCGGACTGGTTGGCGGAGCATCACTTAAGCCAGACTTCGGAAAGATCGTTAATTACAAATAATAGCCAAATGAACTGTCTGTCGTGCATCTGCATGGCAGACAGTCTGTTTGAAGAATTATATGAGGAAATGAAAAACTGATCTGTTATTGGAGATTTATATGGAAAACGAAACTGAGAAGAAGGGTTTGGTCCTGGAATATAAAAATGTGATCATTAAGCAGGGGATCATACTCCTGCCTGCTTTTATCATATCGATCGTCGGCATTGTCACTTCTCTGGGAGCCGGAGTGAGACTTACGATCTATGCCGTGCAGACTCTTTTATGCATTGTTATGACAGGATGCTGCATACTGTATCAGAAAAGACCGGTATTATTCAAATATGCCATCTATTTCTATGCATTTTTGCAGACATTGAGGGCGGCTCTCCTGCAGACTCAGGGGGTGGAGCTTTTTCCCTCGGCATGTGCAAAGGCGCTTATGATAATCTCGGCGATGCTGTGCATATTATTGAGTGAGAGGTTGAATAAAAAGAAGGATTCCATATGCATATCGGCCGTCATCGCCGCATGCGAGGTTTTATTGTATGTGGTATTCCTTGTGGGCTTTCCTGCAGTGAGAACAAGCAAGCTTTATATCGTGTTCCCGCTTTCAGGCATCCTGGTCGCTGTATCTTTGCTGATCACCATCATCGGTATCTGGAAAGTCAATTCGAACAGGAGTGAGGAGTCTGAGAACTGACTTCCTTAAGATAGGATTCGAAAGCATCCATTCCTTCCCCGGTCTTAGCGGATACGGGGAAGATTTTTATTTCCGGATTCAGTCTCATAACCCTGCTTATGCAAAGCTCCATATCAAAGGAGAAATAATCAAGAGTGTCCGTTTTTGTTATGAGGAGCACATCGGAGGAGGCAAACATAAGGGGGTATTTCAGGGGTTTATCGTCTCCTTCGGGAACAGAAAGAAGCATCATGTTTATATGGGCTCCCGTATCAAATTCCGCAGGACAGATGAGATTGCCCACATTTTCAAGGAACACAAGATCGGTATCCGTGAGATCAAGGCTCTCGATACATCTTCTTGTCATGCCGGCATCCATATGACACATACCGTCCGTATGAGCCTGTAGGGCTTTTATTCCCAGCTTTTCCATGCGTAATGCATCCACATCCGATCCTATGTCGGCTTCGATGACAGCTATCCGGATGGGGGTGTTTGCTACTGTATATGATAACGCATCAAGGTCCGATATCGTCTTACTGAGCAGTGTGGTCTTGCCGGATCCGGGAGAACTCATGAGATTGATGAGGGTTATCCCTTTGGAGGAGAGCTCGCTGCGAAGCAGGGCAGCATCCTCGTCATTGGATCTTGTGATGCTCCTTTTTAATTCTATGATCTTTGCCATTATTGTTCACCTTTTGATCCTTTGAAGGCCGCAATCTCGGTTTCAAGATAATCTATCCATTTATCAAAGCCGGATCCGTCAAGTGCACAAAGGCGGATCATGGGGATCGTGGGATTGACCTGTCCCAGGTTTTTAGATAGGGCGTCAAAACTGAAGTCAAAAACGGGCAGAGTGTCCGTTTTATTAACGATCAGCAGGTCGCTTACCGAAAACATAAGGGGATATTTCAAGGGCTTGTCATCTCCCTCGGGAACGGAGAGTATCATGACCTTTTTATGAGCTCCCGTATCAAATTCCGCAGGACAGACAAGATTGCCTACATTTTCCAGAAAAACAAGGTCAAGATCCGATATATCAAGGGCTTCAAGACCCCTGACTGTCATATCCGCGTCCATATGACAGCTCCCACCTGTATGGAGCTGTATGACTCTGGCACCGGCTTCATAGACGGCTCTGGCGTCCACATCCGAGTCCACGTCCGCCTCGAGCACCCCTATCCTGTAAGTGCCTGAGAGTCTTTTTATGGTACCTGCCAGCAGAGTGGTCTTTCCGGCCCCCGGCGATGACATGAGATTTACAAAGAAGACCTTCTTTTTCGTAAGATCTTCTCTTGTGCGTAATGCCACGGCGTCATTATCGGTAATGATCCGTTCTTTGACTTCTTGTATCCGTATATTTTCCATAATGTCCTTGTATAGCTGTTCTAAATAACAGGGCCAATTGATTGCCTGCTCACCTCATAGCACATTTGCAAAAGCCTCGGCTTGATTTTAGATGAAATGATGTCAGGATGCAACATTAGGGCCAATACTGGCCCATAGGGTCATGATCATCAGAATCAGCGAAGACATGGAAGGCATGATGAAGCGTCGGGACATGACTTAAATCGTGGATAAAAAGGGATGCTGGGTCATGATGATGGGTATTTGAAGGCCTTTAACAGGCTTGACGGGATGTTGAGGCATGACTCAAACAGGGGATAACAAGCCCGGTGAGTCATAATGATCGGGATT
>CAMOIV010000152.1 GCA_946616305.1 uncultured Lachnospiraceae bacterium
CAGTGTACTTGCCAGTGCACTTGTCAGTGTACTTTCCAGTGTACGGTGCTCTTAACAAAAGGCATACAAAACCCACGTTATGCTTGAGCCTCGGCACACATGTCGGTTACGGCAAAGGGCAAAAGTCCCTCGGGGTCCGATGATGGATTTATCCAACGGTCTATCATACCCTCCGGAAGGATAAGAGGCATACGGTCATGTATCTTACGGATCTCCTCGGTGGGAGGCATGGTCAGTATGACAAAAACCGGAAAACCGTCCTCTATGCGATAGAGACCGCCAAGCCAGGTGATACTTGCACCGGCAGGCTGTATGATATATCTGTCCCCTGTTCTCACTCTGCCCTTGTCATCCGCAAAATGCTGCCACTCAAAGTACCAGGACGCAGGTACTATACAGCGATGCCTGTGCCATGCCTCCTTAAACAGCCCCTTTACGGCGGCAGTCTCTATGCGTGCGTTGACTACAGGCTTTTGCCTGCCCTCTATGGTCACTGTAAAGCCCCATTTCATAGGGTACACGGTGCGCTCACCCTTATTGTTGGGAGCTATGACAGGAGCCACATCTGTGGGGCATACCTCGCCACAGGTTTTCATCGGCTTTGACATACTGATCTGAAATTTCTTTGCCAGCTTAGTTGCAAGAGCAGCATCTATCATGGAGGATATAGTATTCTCATCCCTGTCCATGAAATATCTGGTACACATATCGCCTCCCGGAATCTTAGTACTCACATAAGTTTTCTCTCACATGTCTGATGGGACCGATCATATAAGTGAAATATCTGAGATATTGTACATCAGTATGACTGAACCGTCATCCATGATGACTACATCCTCCCGCTTATCCGCCTTGTATATCGAACCCTTGACAGTTATATATGATCCGCCATGCTTTGTGGGATCCGGAACATAGTAGGTGATGGCAACCTGCCGGTGTGAGAGCATAGCCTGTCTTAATGTATGGTCAATATATCTCACCTTGTCCTCGGCGGGTATCCTCTTCTCAGATGTAAGCCTCGAAGCCTCGCTCATAGTTTCATCAAGTCCGGAGAGAGCAGCAAAGGGAGAGAACTGGGCGGCCCTCTGGGTCATGGACATGTGGGGCCTGTTCTTTGATCTGTGATGAGGGTGGTTTATTATCCGGCTGTAATCCGTCATGCTTTATGTCCTCCGATCTGGTTATTCCTTTTTATGGTCATGGCTCCCTCAAGCAGGTTGGTGCCTTTTATGAGGGCATTCTTACCGTACCGGTCCTTTATCCTAAGCTCTGCAAGCTGCAGGGAGGTCTCTCTTCGAAGCCTTTCTTCCTCGGCCTTTCTCATCTTTTCCTGCTCTTCAAAGTCGGTGAAAAGGTCCAGCTGCACATACTCCTCATCACTCCCAGCGAAAGGACCGCAGGAGACTACGTTGCAGGCGCAGATATTGACCCTTCTTATCATGAGAGACCTGTCAGTTATACGCTCGTAAAGGCCAATCACAGCGTCCGTTATCATACGTGTTGAGGCAGTCTTTTTTGCAAGATTTACGGTGCCGTGGGCATGCTTTGGAGTGGGGCGTCCGTAGTGGTCATAGTGCATGATCCCCTTATAGGCCGATATCGCCTCAGGATCCTTAAGCCACTCGTAGCAGATCGTAAGGGTCATCTGATCGGTGATCAGGTTCTTCCTTGCAAGGTCAAGGGTCAGGAGATCCGTCATCTCCCTGACGATGATGCCTGCCTCTGCATAGGTATAGGGTCTTGTCAGTACCTGCCCGGAACTCAGGCTGTTATTCGTCGGTACATAGCTTTTGACAGAGGCCATGGTGCAAGGCTCCCATCCCCAGGCATGATCTATGAGCAGTTCCGCTTTTACTCCGAAGATGCGATACAGACTGTCCTCGCAATATTCGGAATAAAGAGCCACATCCCCCATGGTGTAAAGATGAAGTCCTGCAAGCCTCCTTGCCGTGCCGCCTCCGACATTCCAAAAGTCCGTTATGGGGATATGGGACCAAAGCTGCTTTCTGTATCCTGCTTCATCCAGGTCTGCTATCCTTACGCCGTCTCTGTCTGCCGGCATGTGCTTTGCGACTATATCCATGGCAACCTTGCTCAGAAAGAGGTTGGTGCCTATACCTGCAGTTGCAGTGATACCGGTGGATGACAGTACATCATGTATCATGGTCACGGCAAGCTCGCGGGGAGTGAGACCGTATATCCGAAGATAGGGCGTAACATACATGAAAACCTCATCGCATGAATATATATGTATGTCCTCCGGGGCTACATACTTAAGATATATCCTGTATACTTCGGCACTGTACTTCATATACAGAGCCATACGTGGCGGTGCAGTGATGTAATCAAGAGCAAGGGAGGGATCCGAGTCAAGCTCATAGGTAAAAAAGGAAGTCCCGTTGAATCTGTGCTCCGGAGCCTTAAAACGTCTGGCTGCATTTATCTCCCGGACCTTCTGCTTTGCTTCGAAGAGTCTGGGACGACCCGGCAGTCCGTATGATTTAAGTCCCGGTGAGACTGCCAGGGTTATGGTCTTATCCGTGCGGCTGTCATCAGCCACCAGGAGGCAGGTGGTAAGAGGGTCCAGCCCGCGCTCGACGCACTCCACGGAGGCATAGAAGCTTTTAAGATCTATGGCTATATATGAATCCTCCATGGCGGCCTCCTTCCTGCGGGTAAGATACATTATCGAACAAATGTTCGAAATTGTCAAGGCATGTATATCGTAATATGATATTTTGAGATCGGGCGTAGAGCACAGGGCGCAGGGC
>CAMOIV010000153.1 GCA_946616305.1 uncultured Lachnospiraceae bacterium
AGGCGCAGCTTCGGCATGAATATATTATAAGGAGAAGGCTATGGACAATGTGAATGAGGATCTCATGAGATTTCTGGATGCGGATGAATATGAAGAAAAGCTTGAGATCCTGGAGGAGATCAAATCAAGAGTGGATGAGAAGGTTGTGAGCATGATGGCAGCTTCTCTTTCCATCGCTTTAGGCAAAGGGTCATTGGATGATTCCATAGATCAGATCAGGGATCATCTTACACTACAGATAAAATATGACGGAAAGAGGTTAAGGCAATGAAACTGTTGAGCATAGTCATTCCCTGCTATAATTCGCAGGACTACATGGGACAATGCATCGAATCACTGCTCCCGGGAGGAGACGAGGTGGAGATCATCATAGTGAATGACGGCTCCTCGGATCTTACGGGAGAAATGGCAGACAAGTATCATGAGAAATATCCCGGTATCATAAAGGTCATACATCAGGAGAACGGCGGCCACGGAGAGGCCGTCAACGCGGGAATAAGAAACGCCACCGGTGTTTATTTCAAGGTGGTTGACTCCGACGATCATGTTGATCTGGACAGCTATATGCAGGTGCTTGACAAGCTTCGTGAATTTGTGGGCTCAGATGTGGTGCTTGATATGCTCATCTGCAATTTCGTTTACGACAAGGAGGGGGCAAGGCATAAAAAGGTCATGCACTATGACATAGCCATCCCCGCAAACGAGCTCATAACCTGGGATCAGACCAGACATTTCAGAAAGGGCAAATACATACTCATGCATTCGGTCATCTACAGGACCAAGCTTCTTAGGAAATGCGGCATAGAGCTCCCGAAGCATACCTTTTACGTGGACAATATCTATGTGTTCGAGCCGCTTCCCTACGTTAAGACCCTGTATTATCTGCCTGTGAATTTCTACAGATATTATATCGGGCGGGATGACCAGTCGGTGAATGAGTCTGTCATGATCAGCAGGATAGATCAGCAGATACGGGTCACCAAGCAGATGATAGACTATTTCAGGGACACCAGGATAGAGAATAAAAAAGTCCGCAGATACATGAGGAATTATCTGGAGATCATGATGGTCATATCCTCCATCTTCCTTATCAAGGCAGGAGACAGGGAATCTCTTGCAAAAAAGAAGGAGCTGTGGGAATACCTGCGGGCAAGGGACGTGACCACTTATTTCATCATAAGACACAGCATGCTCGGCGAGTGCACCAATCTCCCCGGAAGGAGCGGAAGAAAGATCTCCATCGGAGGGTACAAGATAGCACAGATGCTGGTGGGCTTTAACTAAATGGATTGATGACAATCAGTACAAGTGATGGTATACTATCGCTTAATCGACCTGTTTTGACAGTATTTACGGAGGTGTGAAATGTATTCAATAGATGAACTGCGCGCAGTTGATCCCGAGATCGCCGATGCGATCGAAGCAGAGCAGAAGAGGCAGAACGAGCATATCGAGCTCATTGCTTCCGAAAACTGGGTTTCAAAGGCTGTCATGGCTGCCATGGGAAGCCCTCTTACCAATAAGTATGCCGAAGGCTATCCGGGCAAGAGATACTACGGCGGCTGCCAGTGCGTTGATGTTGTGGAGGATATAGCAAGAGACAGGGCAAAGAAGCTCTTCGGATGCGACTATGCCAACGTACAGCCCCACTCCGGAGCTCAGGCCAATATGGCAGTGTTCTTTGCCATGATGACCCCCGGCGATACCTTTATGGGCATGAACCTGGATCAAGGCGGACATCTGTCTCACGGTTCACCGGTGAACTTCTCCGGCAAATACTTTAACTGTGTACCTTACGGGGTGAATAAGGACGGTTTCATAGACTACGATGAAGTAAGGAAGATCGCTCTTGAGTGCAAGCCCAAGGTCATCATAGCAGGAGCTTCCGCCTATGCCCGTACCATAGATTTCGGCAAGTTCAGAGAGATAGCCGATGAGGTGGGCGCATATCTCATGGTTGATATGGCTCATATCGCAGGACTGGTGGCAACAGGCTATCATCCCTCTCCCATCGGTATAGCGGATGTGGTCACCACCACAACACACAAGACCTTAAGGGGACCCAGAGGCGGACTCATCCTCTGCAATCAGGAGGCTGCCGACAAATTCAACTTTAACAAGGCCATCTTCCCGGGCATACAGGGAGGACCGCTGATGCATGTTATAGCTGCAAAGGCAGTATGCTTCAAGGAGGACCTGGATCCTTCCTTCAAGACTTATGCAAAGGGAGTGGTTGACAATGCACAGGCTCTGGCCAAGGGACTTCTTGACAGAGGACTGTCCATAGTATCCGGCGGAACGGACAACCACCTGATGCTCCTGAACCTTGAGCCTCAGAAGCTCACGGGTAAGGAGGTTGAGGCACTCCTTGACAAGGCTCATATCACTGCCAATAAGAACACCATACCCAATGATCCTCAGAAGCCCTTCGTTACAAGCGGCATAAGGCTCGGAACACCGGCAGTGACTACCAGAGGCTTTGATACTTCCGATATGGATAAGGTTGCCGAAGCGATCTCCAAGGTTGTATTAAAGGGCGAGGACGGAGTAGATGAGGCAAGAGCCCTGATCAAGACTCTTACGGACAAGTATCCTCTTATCTGACACCGTCGGAGCGTCTGCATATAACGGCCGGCTGTATTGTCATTGATCGTGCGTGTGATATAATGTGCCTCGGGTGCGCCTGAGGCACACTTTTATGATTATATACTTTATTGCCAATCTGTATAGAGTTCGACGGGAGAAGGTATTTTCTGCGCAG
>CAMOIV010000154.1 GCA_946616305.1 uncultured Lachnospiraceae bacterium
TAAAGTTTATTTGTATAGTCCAAAAGTTTATTACTTTGGTTGCATGTTTGTTTATTCCCACATTTGATTTACGCTGTCAAAATTGCGATATTGCTATACCTTATGACCATGTTGTACTATGAAAACAGCAACGAAATACTTAACTGATCGATCCTTGGGAGGTAAAACATGTCGGCTACATGGCTTAAGAATGCAATATTTTACGAGATCTATCCCCAATCTTTTTATGATTCCAATAATGACGGAATAGGTGATATAAACGGCATCACCGTCAAGCTTGACTATATAAAGAGCCTTGGCTGCAATGCCATATGGATAAATCCATGCTTCGACTCTCCTTTTAAGGATGCAGGATATGATGTTCGGGATTACAAGAAGGTGGCTCCCAGATACGGTACAAACGATGATCTTGTAAAACTGTTTGAAAAGGCCCACGAAATGGATATGCATGTGCTCCTGGATCTGGTGGCCGGACATACCTCCGAGGAACATCCCTGGTTCTTAGAGAGCAGTAAGGCAGAAAGGAATGAATACAGCGATCGTTATATATGGACGGATTTCTGCTTCGGAAATGCTGATGATCTCCCCTATATCGGCGGTGAATGCGAACGAAACGGCACCTATGTCCTTAATTTCTTTAAATGTCAGCCGGCACTCAACTACGGTTTTCTCAATGTTACAAAGCCCTGGCAGAAGCCCATGAACGATCCTGCGGTGATTGCAACCAGAGAAGCGCTTAAGGATATTATGAGATTTTGGCTTGATCTGGGCTGTGACGGATTTCGAGTTGACATGGCCTCTTCTCTTGTGAAGCATGATGATGATAAAAAATCCGGGACCAGTGCTATATGGCACGACATACGACGGATGCTTGAGTGTGAATACCCCGAAGCAGCCATGGTAGCGGAATGGAGTGATCCCGGGCTTTCCTTAAGAGCCGGCTATGATACGGATTTCTATCTGAATGTGACAGGCAACGGCTACTCTACTCTGGTGCGTGATTATGAGAATCATGAAAACGAGGATCACAGCTATTTTAAGAAGGATGCGGGAGGAAATATAAACCGTTTTCTCGATGAGTATATGGACTGGTATGAAGATACGAAGGACATAGGCTATATATCACTCTTTACCTGCAACCACGATACCATTAGACCACGCTATAATATGGACTACAGGGAATTAAAGCTCTTCTACGCTTTTCTTTTTACCATGCCGGGAGTGCCCTTCCTGTATTACGGAGATGAGATCGGCATGCGGTATCAGCAGCTTCCAACCAAGGAGGGAGGCTACTTCAGAACAGGCTCCAGAACACCTATGCAGTGGGATGAGGGTAAGAATCTGGGATTTTCGGGTGCAGATGGGGATGAACTGTACCTTCCTGTGGATCCTTCATCAGATGCTCCCACCGTATCATCCCAGGAAAAGGATGAGGATTCGCTTTTAAACACCGTAAGAAGAATACTTGCTCTCCGTACAGATCATGAAGACCTTCAGTCTGATGCAAAGCTTACCTTTATCTGTACCGAACCCGATCGTCCCCTTGTTTATCAAAGAGGCAGCCTGTTTGTTGCCATCAATCCTCGGGGCGTGAAGTCTTCATTGAAAAAAGAGCTCCCCATTGGCGAGAAGCTCTTTGAGATCGGTGATGCTTTTTATGATAAGGGTGAACTCACTCTGGCTCCCCAGTCATTTGGGGTATATAAGAGTTCGGAGGGCTGATACTGCTCTTATGCAAAGTCCAGATCTTTGCTTGCAGGCAGGCCGAAGGCGCTGCTGGCACTCTTTACAGCCTTAACGATGGCCATGGACATCACTCTTGCTGCAAGAGTTCCCACGGTGTCGATATTGGCTTTGATCTCTCCGTTAGACAATGCATAGATGCTGTCACCGTCAAGTGATGTATGTACAGGCCTTATGCATCTTGCATATCCGTTATGAGCCATGGATGCCACCTTTGTAAGCTGAACCTTGTCAAGATCAGCATTTGTAAGGACAGCCCCGATGGTGGTATTACCGGTGAATCCGGAGGTCAATTCCTCCTCGGCACTTTCATACATAAGTTCCTCAGTGTTTCTGAAGGACTTCTTATCCTCACTTAGAATACCTGCGATCATCTTGCCGCTGTCGGGATCATATATATCTCCAATTGAATTGACCGCAACTATGGCACCCACCTGTAAGCCGCCTACACTGACTGCTGCGCTGCCTATACCGGTCTTTACACAATAGTCCATGCCAAGCCATTTTCCCACAGTCGCTCCGCATCCGGCACCGTAATTGCCGTCTCTGTAATTACCCTTTTCGGCATTTACGCAGGCCTCATATCCCATCTTCCTGTCGGGTCTGCACTTCAAGTCTCCCACCGTAAGATCAAAAATATCCGACTGACACACCTGTGGTACATGGGTAACTCCCATATCATATCCGATGCCATGCTCCTCCAGATAATCAAGAACTCCGTCGGACGCAGCCAGTCCAAAGGTGCTGCCCCCGCCCAATACCAGAGCATGTATCGCCGAGGCCACGGAAAAAGGTCTTAACAACTCACATTCACGTGAAGCAGGGCCGCCGCCTCTTATGTCTATGCCTGCTGCACAGCCCTTATCGCATATTATGACTGTACAGCCCGTACCTCCCTTACTGTCTTCGGTCTGACCTATCCTGAAACCGCCTATATCGGTTATACCTATCTCCTTCATTTCATACCTCCCTTTCTTTTGATACCTGTTACTATTGCTTATTTCTATGA
>CAMOIV010000155.1 GCA_946616305.1 uncultured Lachnospiraceae bacterium
TATACCGGTCTGAAGTTGATGAGATCACAAGCTCGATCTTATCCCTCTCATCCACGTCCGCTTCCTTCAAAAGGCGTTTTGCTTCCTCCGGGTCGTATTTAAGCCAGCCCTGATTCGCTTCGGAGTATCCCTTGAGTCCCTTGGGAAATATACCGTCATTAAGGGTAGCATATCCTCCGCGAACCTCTGCTTTAAGCCTGTCTCTGTCTATGGCATGCTGTATGGCTTTTCTTACCCTTACATCGTTTAAGGGAGATATGTCGCAGTTGATCATAAGACCGATTATCTCCAGGTTATCCATGGTGATGACATGATCCGCATAATCCTCGTTTTCAAAATACCTCCCCACTGTATCCGGATTGATGAAATCCAGATCCAGCAGATCAAGCTCCCCCTCACGAAATGATACATCCATCTCGGCAGGCGTGAGGATCTCCATCACCGCTTTCTTCACGGATGGCTCCTCATTGTAATAGTGACTGTTTCGTTCCAGGACACAACGGTCATCGGAATTTTCCGTGACAATGTATGGCCCGGTGCCGATCACATATGCCACATCCTCACCATAGGAAGCTCCCGCTTCCCTGACGCATTTAGAGCTTAATATACTGCAGGCCGGTGAACAGAGCATGTTAAGGTAGCTTGGGAAGGCTTCCTTAAGCTTGATATCAAAATGAGTATCATCTATGATCTCTATGCCGGACAGGGTGTCACTTCTCCCGGCAAGTACGTTCTCCGCGCCCACGATCATGTTGGCATAGCCCACCTGTTCACTGTTCTCCACGCTTAATAACCTGCTGAAGGATACCTTTACATCCTCGGATGTCAGCTTCGTACCGTCAGAGAAGTACACATCATCCCTTAAGGTAAAGGAATATGTCTTTCCGTCATCCGATACCTTCCACTCCTTTGCCAGTGAAGGTCTTATCTTGTGGGTACCCTCTTCCGTATCCTCCTCCAGGAGACGGTCAAAAACGTTCAGCGCCACATAATAGTCTTCCGCATTTTTTGCCACATCCAGACTGCCCAGCGGATGATCATTGGCCAGTCTCACAAGCCCCTCTTCAACATCCTCACCCCTCGTATCGTTCCCCGAAACCTCAGATCGTGAATGCTTTTTCTCGATCTTCTCTTTTTGCAGGAGATAATTCCATGTGCTGCCTCTGCCTGATATGATAATGGCAGCGAGAGGTATATGTATCAGGAGTAATGCTATGACTATGATTATTATCAGTCTTTTGCGATCTTTCATTTTCCGATTCCGATCCTCCAGATCATGATCATCTTGTATTTATTCCTTTATTTCAGTTATCTGCCTTAAGGCAGAGCATTGTCAGGTCATCTGATTGCGGGATCTCTTTTGCATGTATCTCACGTTTTTCCCGGTTCTCTCGTCTATACGCTCATATGATATATAGTGACCGTCAGGATCGGGAGACAGCGTATATTCCTCATCATCCGGGAACATATCCACCCAGTATCCCGCAGGTTCGGCTTCGCTCTTGTATTCCTCAGAGTTTCCGAATAATACAAAGACCATGCGGTGCCTTTCATGATCCGGGACCCAGATGGAGTTTTTTAAGGATCCGTCCTCCATATGCTATGTCCTGTCCTTTCGTTACCGGTCTATGCCCTGGCCTTTGGTTGCCGGTCAATCCAGCAATGTCTCAAGAAATCCCAGGCATTTATCACACACGACCTTCCTCTGATCCGGGTCCGGTATACCGCCGCGTTTTGCATAATCAAGAACTCTGACGATCCCCAGTATCTGGCACTTATTCCGGATCCCGGAGTCATCGCCTTCATTTGTGTTTTTCAGATAAAGGTCAAGCGTTCTTTCCCATATATATCTTGCATCCTCCACCGATATACCAAGCACCGTGGTGGCGGCAACGCTGTCGATACGTGGAAATATCAGGTAGGAATTTGTTATTGTCGCCAGATCGAAGATCCCGTCTCCATAGCACAGGGTATCCATATCGATGATCATGGGCCCGTTTTTCGTAAGGATTATATTCTTCATATGGAAGTCTCCGTGCAGGAGCTTGTGTGAATCCGGGACCTCCTCTATGATCCTTTTTATCCTGTTTGCGGCATCATCACCGATCCATTCACGGATGTTTTCATTCCACTTAAGGTGATCGGCCTTCATATCAGGCAGATCCTCCGTGGCATCGATGGAATGTATTTCCTCCAGCAGCTTTTCGCTTACCTCGATAAAGTTATCAAGGTTTTCCCTGCTTTTGTTTACGTATTTTTCCATGGGCTCGGCATCAAGCAGCTCGTATACCGTGCCGTAACTATATCCTACCCTGACTATATCAAAGGAGATGGCTGTAGGCACCCCGAGTACGAGAGCCCTTCTGGATCTCTCTTTTTCCTGCCGTATGCTCTTAAGGGGGACGTTCCGTCTGTATACCTTGACTATGGTATCCGGAGCGATCTTATATACTATCCCGTGTGCACCTCTGCCCACGATCTCGCAGTCATCGACACTGACAGTCCTGAACTCATTATCATTCACCATTCCGCATCCTGCTTTTCTGCGTCAGACACTTAAGCTGCACCCTG
>CAMOIV010000156.1 GCA_946616305.1 uncultured Lachnospiraceae bacterium
AGGGATTAAGAAGGGCTATCGGGAGAAAACATGCATCCTGAGGCGCCGCCCACAGAGCGTTTTTACAGAACGGATAAATATGGTATTATGAATAGACGGGAGATGGAGCCGGAATGATTTATGATACCGGTACGGATTGATAAATGATTACCAAGATACTGTATGTTGCTGTAGATACAGTGGCAATAATCGATATAGTGGCTTTGATCTGCGCTTTTGCAAAGGTCAGGAGCCAGACTCAATATGCAGCTGCCATGGTACGTACTCTTACGGCGGCCATAGCTGCCATTTCCGCCAACATGTTCGTGGCATTTTCAAACAGCACATACATGGCGGAGATAGCATACTGCGTCTATTTTGCTTCCATAGACTGGATACTGTTCTTTTTGGCAGGGTTCTGCCTGAGGTATACGGAACATGAGAAAGCCCTTAAGATACTGCGGTATCCGGTGGCTTTTATCATGGCGCTGGATTCTGCCCTGATCATGTTAAATCCAGTTTTTGAAATGTATTTTACAGTATACGAAAAGTTTCTTTCCGGTACGGTATTCTATCAGACAGCCTTCAATCCACTGTATTATCTGCATCTGGCCGTGGACTATCTTGGGATACTCACCACACTGATGTTCATGATCTACAGCATTACACAGAATTACGGTATCTACCGGGCAAAATATGTCATCATCAATGCGGTCCTGCTTCTGGTAGTGGCAATGAACGTCATCTATATGGCCCTGTCTCTGGTGCTGGATGCATCCGTCATATTGTATGCACTTGCGGGTAATATGATCTATTTCTGTACGGAAAGACTGGTTCCAAGACGACTTATGACATCCGCTGTCACAAGGGCAGTGGATGATATGAGCGAAGGGCTCATCCTTTTTGATATCAATAACAGATGCATTTATGCAAATGCTTTTTCAAAAAAGAATTTTGACGTTGATACGGAAACACTGGATTTCAAAAAAGAGCCCATAGCAACAGTGATCTCAAGGCTTGACGATTTTGGCCGCCGTTTCGGTGAGGTGCCCTATGAAAAGGAGGAAGCCGGAGAGAAAAAGCATTATAAGGTGAGATACACCAGCCTGACCGACAAGAAAATGCGCCCCATCGGTTCTTATTTCCTGATCCAGGACACCACGGAGGAGGTATATTACCTCCATGAGATCGAGGAAGCAAGGATAAGTGCAGACAGGGCCAATCAGGCAAAGAGTACATTTCTGGCCAATATGTCCCATGAGATCAGGACACCTCTTAACTCCGTGCTGGGGATGAATGAGATGATCCTGCGGTCCTCGGATGACCCGAAGATAAGAGAATATGCGCAGACCGTAAAGACGTCGGGAGATACCCTTCTGGGGCTTATCAACGATATACTGGATTTCTCCAAGATAGAAGCCGGCAAGATGGACATCATAAATGCTGAATATGATCCTCACAAGATGATCCGTGACTGTTTCCACATATTCAGGATAGCTACCGACGAAAAGAAGCTGTATCTGAACATCAATTATGATGAGACCATACCTGCCAGACTTTTGGGGGATTCCGTACATATCAGGCAGATACTTAACAACCTTATCTCCAATGCCGTGAAGTATACGGCAGAGGGCGGCATCACCATAACAGTAAAGAGCAGCAGGACGGGATATGACCGGATAGATCTGGTGGCAGAGGTTTCGGATACCGGTCCGGGAATAAAACCTGAGGACAAGGATGCTTTATTTGAAGCATTTAAGCGTATTGATGAGAAGGCAAATGCCACTATACAGGGAACCGGACTGGGGCTTGCCATAACAAAGCAGCTTGTCTCGCTTATGAACGGTGACATCGATGTAGAGAGTTCACCGGGTATGGGAAGCACCTTCAAGGTCAGGATACCTCAGGGGATCGCAGATTCCAGCCCTTCCGGCAGACTGGTGCTGGCTCAGGAGATGGCTCAGGCAGCATACAAAGAGAGCTTCTGGGCACCCGGAGCAAGGATACTGGTGGTTGACGATGTGGTGGTCAACCTCAAGGTGGCAAATGCACTGCTCAAGGATACTATGGTAAAGGTTGACAATGCCATAAGCGGTGATGAAGCCATAGCCCTGTGTCAGAAGACGAAATACGATGTTATCCTGCTAGATCACAGGATGCCCAATAAGGACGGTATTGAAACCTTTAAAGAGATATCCGGAGGCGGGCTGAACTCGGATACGCCGGTGGTGATGCTAACGGCCAATGCCATCCAGGGAGTGGAGGAAGAGTATATGGAGATGGGATTTGCCGGATACCTCTCAAAGCCTATAGAGACAGGGGCTTTGGAGGAAATGCTCATAAAACTGCTTCCCGAAGACAAGGTAAAAAGAAGACAATAGAGTGGACTTGCAATAACTAATCATATTTAGTATAATCTGTCCGTTGCACTCGTCCTGTCACAGGATGGAGCGATCATATATATATATAGGGGAATGATGCAATGGCTAGCCTGGCGGTCTCCAAAACCGCTCATGGGGGTTCGAATCCCTCTTCCCCTGTA